>NZ_JBFULC010000012.1:0-73557 GCF_056400525.1 Stenotrophomonas sp. P5_A9 | reverse complement strand
GAAAGGGCAYGGGCGCCCAGCGCCCGACCCATCGACCGCCGCTGCTGGAAGCGGTCGAAGCACGCTTCTGCTTGCCCCGCCCAGGGGCGAAGATCCTTTCTTGCACCAGACGAACCACCCGTATTGAAATAATCATCTGCTTCAATAGGTTGCGTCTGCCTGATTGCATCCGGGCAGGGCGTGGCTTGCCGCTGCGGGCGCGCAGGCCGCAAGATGCGGACCGGCCCGGGGAGTCCGAATTCATGTCCATGTCGTCCAAGTCGTGGCAGTACCGGGGGCATGCGCTGGCGCTGGCCCTGTGTGGATTGGTGCTGCTCAGTGCCTGCAAGGGCGATCGGATCGATCCGGACGCACCGGCGGCAGAGCCGGTGGCCGCGCTGCAGCAGTTGGCCCGGCAGGTCGCCGACAACGACCTGATCGGCTATGCGCGCGCGTCGGTACCGCCGGCCCAGTACGAGCGCCTGCAGTCGGCCTGGGCGCAGGGCCACAGCCGCTGGCCACTGACCGAGCTGCCGCTGGAGGGCCAGCTGCTGCCGATGCTCGCCGCGCTGTCCCAGCCGGACGCCCCGCAGCGGTTGCAGCGTTCGTTCGACACCCAGATTGCCGGCCAGGCCACCGGCGTGCGCCAGGCCGCGCACTCGATGGGGCTGTTCGGCGTGCAGTACCTGCGCAACCAGACCGATTACACCGATGCCCAGCGCGCCCATTACAGCCAGGTGGTCGACGTGCTCAGCCGTTGGGCGGCGGCGGCACCGCTGACCGACAAGCAGCGTGCCCGCACCACCATCACCTTGCTTACCGCCACCGCGCGCACTACCGGGTTGTCCACCGACGCGCAGCTGCAGACGGCCGGCATGGAGGAATCGCTGCGACGGCTGGGCCCGTTCTTCAAGGCCTTCAAGACCGCGCTGGCCAGCTATGGACTCTCGCTGGACGGTGCGCTCACGGGGCTGCGCGGGGAGGTGGTGTCCGCGCTGGGCAACGATGCCGTGGTGCGGGTGCAGTACCCGTTGGCCGGCGAACAGATCGAGGCCCAGGTGCGCATGACCCGTCGCGATGGACACTGGTACGTGTCCCGCACGCTGGAAGAGGCCGATGCGCTGCTGCAGGCCGCACAGGCCGCACAAGCTGAACATGACGCCCGCCAGGCCGCCGAAACAGAGGCGGCCGCGACGGTCAAGGACGGTGCTTCCGCATCGGCTAAGCCATAATGAAGCCGATGCCGAACCAGAATCCCCTGCCTTTCCCCGGCGAAGAGCCGCCCAAGACGCCGGACGCTTCGTCCCCGTCGTCCGTTCCCGTGGCCGCCACCGGCGCCCCGGCCGATGCCGGCCAGGTACCGCCTGAGGCGCCTGTCGGCGCTGAGCCGGTCGACGTTGCGCCGTCGGCCATCGTCCCCGGCAGCCGCGCCCCGGTGGGCCGCCGCCCGTGGTGGGCGCGCCTGCTCGGCCGCCTGGTCGAGCCGTGGCTGGCGTTGAAGATCGAACCCGAGCACCCCGGCCAGTACAACGACGGTCGCCCGGTGGTGTACGTGCTGGAGGACTACGGTCTGTCCAACGCGCTGATCCTGGACAAGGCCTGCCGCGAGGCCGGCCTGCCATCGCCACTGGTGCCCATCGCCGGCGATCCGACCGGGCGCAAGCGCGCCTATGTGGCGCTGTCGCGCCGGAGCAGCAGCAACTCGCTGATTCCCGAGCAGCGGGGCGCCAAGACCCATTCCGATTCGCTGGCCAAGGTGCTCCAGGCCCACCGCGCGCGCGATGAGCTGGACGTCCACCTGGTGCCGGTGTCGATCTTCGTCGGCCGTGCCCCGGACAAGCAGAGCGGCTGGTTCGCGGTGCTGTTCTCGGAAAACTGGGCGTTGGTGGGCCGTTTCCGTCGCCTGCTGGCCGTCCTGCTCAATGGCCGCAGCACCATCGTGCGGTTTGCCCCGCCGATCTCGCTGCGCAGCACGATCAACGAGGGGCTGGACCCCGAACGTACCGTGCGCAAGCTGCAGCGCGTGCTGCGTACCCACTTCCGCCGCATCCGCGAGTCGGTGATCGGCCCGGACCTGTCCACCCGCCGCCTGCTGGTGGACAAGGTGCTGGACGCGGACACCGTGCGCGAGGCGATCGCTTCGCAGGCCAAGCGCGACAACTCCAAGCCGGCCGATGCCTGGAAGAAGGCGCACGCCTACGCCTGGGAAATCGCCGCGGACTATTCCAGCCCCGCCGTGCGCTCGGCCAGCTTCATGCTCAGCCATGTCTGGAACCGCATCTACGCCGGCGTGCTGGTGCATCACCTGGACAAGTTCAAGGCCGCCGCGCCCGGGCACGAAGTGGTCTACGTGCCCAGCCACCGCAGCCACATGGACTACCTGCTGCTGTCCTACCTGCTGTACGACCGGGGCATCGTGCCGCCGCACATCGTGGCCGGCATCAACCTCAACCTGCCGGTGGTCGGTACGCTGCTGCGCAAGGGCGGTGCGTTCTTCATCCGTCGCTCCATCCGCGGCAACGCGCTGTATTCGGCGGTGCTCAGCGAGTACGTGGCGCAGCTGGTCGCCGGTGGCTATTCGATCGAATACTTCGTCGAAGGCGGTCGCTCGCGTACCGGTCGCCTGCTGCAGCCCAAGGGCGGCATGATCTCGATGACGCTGCGCGCGTTCCTGCGCCAGCCGCGCAAGCCGGTGCTGTTCCAGCCGGTCTACATCGGCTATGAAAAGCTGATGGAAGGCGGCAGCTACCTCGACGAACTGTCCGGGCGGCCCAAGGAAAAGGAATCGATCTGGTCGCTGTTGTGGTCCATCCCCAAGGTGCTCAAGCAGAACTACGGGCAGGTGGTGGTGAACTTCGGCGAGCCGATCGCGCTCAACGACGTGCTGGCCCAGCAGGCGCCGGCGTGGAACGGGCAGCCGGTGGGCGAGGACGAGAAGCCGTCCTGGCTGTCGGGCACGGTCGACCATCTGGCCGAGCGCATCCAGGTGCACATCAACGGCGCTGCCGACGTCAACCCGATCAACCTGCTGGCGCTGGCGCTGCTGTCCACGCCCAAGCACGCGATGGGCGAGGCCGACCTGATCGCGCAGATTGAACTGTGCAAGACGCTGCTGGTGGAGATGCCGTATTCGGACCGGGTGACGGTGACACCGCACTCGCCGGAGCGGATCATCGCCCACGCCGAAGAGATCAACGTCCTCACCCGCATCAAGCACCCGCTGGGCGATGTGCTCAGTGTCAGCGGCGACACCGCGGTGCTGCTCAGCTACTTCCGCAACAACGTCATCCACCTGTTCACCGCCTCCTCGTGGGTGGCCTGCTGCTTCCAGAACAATCGCCGCATGAGCCGCACCGGCCTGGTCCAACTGGGCCGCACGGTGTATCCGTTCCTGCAGGCCGAGCTGTTCCTGCCGTGGACCGAGGACGAGTTCGCCCAGCGCATCGAACAGACCATCAACGTGTTCGTGCGCGAGGGCCTGCTGCAGAACATCAACGACGACGACGGCGGCATCCTGGCGCGCAACACCGGGCAGACCGACGAGGTGTTCCGCCTGCGTGCGATCGGCCACTCGTTGCAGCAGGCGTTCGAGCGCTATTACATCGCCATCTCGGTGCTGGTGAAGAACGGCCCGGGCACGCTGGGTGCGGCCGAACTGGAAAGCCTGTGCCAGCAGGCTGCGCAGCGCCTGAGCCTTCTGTATGCACCGGCGGCGCCGGAGTTCTTCGACCGCACCCTGTTCCGCGGCTTCATCCAGAAACTGCGCGAACTGCGTCTGGTGTGGCCGGACGAAAACAGCAAGCTGCTGTTCGACGCGCGCCTGGATGCATGGGCCAAGGATGCCAAGTTCATCCTCGGCCGCGAACTGCGCCACACCATCGAACGGGTGAGTCCGGAAGCGGCCAAGCCGGAAGAGCCGGTCGCCACGGATTGACGGACGCGGATGCGCCGAGGCGCATCCACACGTATCCCGACGTATCCGGATCTTATTGCGTTCGCCAGCAATTCGTAGGTACCGACCGTTGGTCGGTACCCGCGCGCAAGCGCGGCAAAAGCGTCCGGAGACGAAGCAATACGGCGTGCACCGGCTGACCGACGCTGACCATCGTCCGAAGCCGCACGCCAAGGTTCATGCCGCCGGGACGGACGGCAGCCGACCAACGGTCGGCTCTACCGTCCGGAACATCGGCGGGGAGCGGGTAGAACGGCAGCCGACCAACGGTCGGCTCTACCCTCCGGAACTTCGGCGGGGAACGGGAAGGACGGCAGCTGACCAACGGTCGGCTCTACCCTCCGGAACATCGGCGGGGAACGGGACGGACGGCAGCCGACCAACGGTCGGCTCTACGCCGGTTCGTCGGGGATCAGCATGTCTTCCAGCTTGGCGATGCAGTCCTTCAACTGCAGCTTGCGTCGTTTCAGACGCTTGAATTCCAGCTCGTCCTCGCCGTTGGCGGCCATGCGCTGGATCTGGTCATCGAGCGCGCGGTGCTCCTGCCGGAGGTGGGCAAGGCGGGCGCTGATGTCGGCGAGTGTCATGGTATCCACAGTCTCGAGCATACACATCCACGGTGAGCCGTGGGGGTGAACGCAGTCACTTCCCGGTGGCCGTGACGGTCGGCGCGAGCCGGTAGAATGACCCCCCATGAGCGCCGTCTTCGCCCTGCCCGATCCCGTCCCGCGCGCCCGCGATCCGCGCGCGCTCGACGCCGTGCAGGACAAGCTGGCGCGGCGCCTGCGCCGCCAGGTCGGCCAGGCCATCGGCGATTTCGGCATGATCGCCGACGGCGACAAGGTGATGGTGTGCCTGTCCGGCGGCAAGGACAGCTACACCCTGCTGGACGTGCTGCTGCAGCTGCAGAAAAAGGCGCCGGTGCGCTTCGAGCTGGTCGCGGTCAACCTGGACCAGAAGCAGCCGGACTTCCCCGCGCACGTACTGCCGGCGTACCTCGAATCGATCGGGGTGGCCTACCAGGTCATCGAGCAGGACACCTATTCGGTGGTGAGCCGGGTGATTCCCGAAGGCCGCACGATGTGTTCGCTATGCTCGCGCCTGCGCCGCGGCGCGCTGTACCGCCATGCGGCGGAGAATGGCTTCAGCAAGATCGCGTTGGGCCACCACCGCGATGACAGCGTGGCCACGTTCTTCCTCAACCYGTTCCACCATGCCAAGCTGTCGGCGATGCCGCCCAAGCTGCGCAGCGATGACGGCCAGCACGTGGTGATCCGTCCGCTGGCCTACGTGGCCGAAGACGATATCCGCGCCTATGCGCAGGCACGCGCGTTTCCGATCATCCCGTGCAACCTGTGCGGCAGCCAGGACAACCTGCAACGCCGCCAGGTCGGGCAGATGCTGCAGCAGTGGGAACAGCAGCACCCCGGCCGCATCGATCAGATCGCGCGCGCGCTGGGCAACATCCAGCCTTCGCAGCTGGCCGATCCGAGCCTGTTCGATTTCATGGCGCTGGGACGCGACGGCATTGCCGCCGCGCCGCCCACGCCGTCGGCCTGGACCGACGCCACCCCCGACGCCGGCGGCGCACCCGGGCTGTCCTGAGCCGAGCCTCGCCCCGCCTTCCTTTCACGACCTATCCGGACTTCCATGTTCTTTCGCAACCTGACGCTGTTCCGCTTCCCGACCGCCACCGATTTCTCCGAGGTAGATACGCTGCTGCCGCAGGTGCTGCTCAAGCCGGTCGGCCCGCTCGAAATGAATTCCCGTGGCTTCATCTCGCCGTTCGGCCGCGAGGAAAAGACCGTGTTCTCGCACCGCATCGGCGATGCGCTGTGGCTGACCGTTGGCGGTGAGGACAAGATCCTGCCGGGCGCGGTGGTCAACGATCTGCTGGCGCGCAAGCTGGAGGAGATCGAAGAGAAGGAAGGACGCAAGCCCGGCGGCCGCGAGCGCAAGCGGCTCAAGGACGACCTGCTGCACGAACTGATGCCGCGCGCGTTCGTGAAGAGCTCGCGTACCGATGCGTTGATCGACCTCACCCACGGCTACGTGGCGGTGGACAGTTCCAGCCGCAAGACCGGCGAGAACGTCATGTCCGACATCCGCGGCCTGCTCGGCAGCTTCCCGGCGATGCCGCTCAACGCCGAAGTGGCGCCGCGCTCGATCCTCACCGGCTGGATCGCCGGTGAGGAACTCCCGACCGGGCTGAGCCTGGGCGAAGAGTGCGAGATGAAGGACCCGGCCGAGGGCGGGGCGGTGGTCAAGTGCCAGCACCAGGAACTGCGCTGCGACGAGATCGACAAGCACCTGGACGCCGGCAAGCAGGTGACCAAGCTGGCACTGGTGTTCGAGGACAACCTGTCCTTCGTGCTCGGTGATGACCTGATCGTGCGCAAGCTGAAGTTCCTGGATGGTGCGCTCGACCAGCTCGAACACGCCGACGATGACGGCCGCCGCGCTGAACTGGACGCCCGCTTCGCCCTGCAGAGCGGTGAAGTGCGCCGCCTGTTCCTGCTGCTGGAAGCGGCCTTCAAGCTCAGCAAGGCCGACTGACGCCCCTACCGTTCCGGGCGGCGCGCGGGAGCGCGCGCCGCCCGGGATCGGCTGAACAGCGCGCAGTCATGCGCCGGTCACCGCCGGCGCTATGCTGTACCCATGTCTGGATTCCTCCGCCGCCTCATTTCGCCGGCTGCCCCCACCGTGCAGCGCGATACGGTACGACTGCGCCTGGAGGATGCCGAGATCGATGTGCTGCGCGTGCGTGATCCGCGGGCGCGCCGGATCAAGCTCAGCGTCGACGAGCGCGGCGTCCGCCTGACCCTGCCGCCGCGCGCCAGCCTGGTGATGGGCGAGCGTTTCCTGGAACAGCACCGCGATTGGCTGTCGACCCAGCTGCGCAGTTACCAGGCGCAGAACCTGCCGCCGCCGCTGGTGATCGGCGAACCGGGGCTGCTGCCGCTGCGCGGTGAACTGTTGCCGTTGCGCTGGGAGAGCGGTCGCTACGCGCACATGGCGCTGGACGATGCCGGCGCGTGCCTGCATTGGCCCGCGCGCGGCACCGACGCCACCTTGCGCCGCGCGCTGCGCGAATTCTACGAAGCGCAGACCCGCGCCGATGTCGGCCAGTGGCTGCCGCGCTACCTGCCCGGCCTGCCGCGCGCACCGGCCCGGTTGCGGCTGAAGGTGATGTCATCGCAGTGGGGCTCGCTGGCCCCGGACGGCAGCATGGCGCTGGACCTGGCGCTGGTGCTGGGGCGGCCGTCGGCGTTCGAGTACGTGCTGGTGCACGAGCTCTGCCATCTGATCCAGGCCAATCACTCACCGGCGTTCTGGGCCGAAGTCGAGCAGCGGTTCCCGAACTGGCATGCCGAGCGGGATTACTTCCAGCTCGAAGGCCGGCGCCTGAAAGCGATGCTGCGGCAGATGCTCACTCCGGCGGGGTAGCGCCACGCCATGCGTGGCTGCCTGTCATCCGGGCGTCCTGGACGCCTGATGCAGCGCGTCGGTCAGGGTCAACGTCGGTCGATAGGCCAACGGGTCGACGATCCGGTTGCGGCGGCATGTACCGCGCTGGCGCGCGGTATCCACGCATGGCGTGGCGCTACGCGTCTTACGGGTCTTGCCCGGTGCTCAGGTGATGTTTCCGCTGGGGAGGGCCACGGCATGCGTGGATACCGTCCGCGTCGGACCCGTCAGCGATCCATCCGCGCGGTGGCGGCCTGCGCCCAGCGCTCGGCCACGCGCGGGGCGGTGATGCACACGGCCTGGTCGGTGACGGTGGTGACCGCCCGTTCGAGCAGCTGGATGTCCGCTTCATGCTGGCGTGCCACGTGCGGGTCCTCGAAGAAGATCGCGCGCTGGCAGTGGCCTTCCAGCACGCGGTCGGCGATCTGCGCATCGCCGCCCATCGGGCCGCTCTGGTAGCGCGCCACCCACGCCTGGTCCTGCGGCCAGCCGCGGCTCCAGGCCAGTTCGTTGAGGCGCTGGCCGGTGGTGCCCGTGCCGACCCGGTGGTGGAACCGGGACAACAGATCGAAATGCGCATCGGCGAAGGCCAGCATGGCCGGCTTCATCGCATCGTGGGCGATCAGCGCCAGGGTCTGGCGCTCGAACGCGTGCAGGTCGTCCGCGCCCGGATCGGCGACCAGCCCGGCGTGCACACGCTCCACTTCCACCCAGTCGCGCGCGGTGGCCACGGTGGAGATGAACGGCTTGCCGTGGATCACGCACTGGCGCTTGAGCGCGGTGGCCTCGGGGAACACCGAGGACGGGTCGACCGGGTCCATCAGGTAGATCGCCCCGTCCAGGGTGCGTTCCGGCGCGCCCATCCCGACCACTTCGGCGACCAGTTTCATCAGCCCGCCCTCGCGCCCGTTCGGGTAGCGCTGCAGCGGCGCGAAGTCGGGCAGGAAGCCCAGCCGCCGGATCGCATCGAAGGTGCGCCCGACCGCGTGCAGTTCCACCCCCAGCTCGCGCAGCCCGCCGTCGCAGGCGCGCAGCCAGCGGAACAGCGCGGCGTGCTTGTCATGGTGGTGCAGGCGGTTGGCGGCCAGGCCGATGCGCATGGGAAGTGTCCGGGACGGGAAAACCGCATTCTATGTCGCTTCCTGCCGTGTGAAAGCGCGACCACCGTCACCGGCCTTCACACGTTTTCGTATTAGTTGCATGGTTCGTGGGTGGGCCATAACCGACAGTGGGTACTGTCAGTCAATCAGGACGTCCTGCCATGACCCCCTCCAATTCCGCTCACTCCCTGTCAGCCCTGTCCTCGGCAGATGACCGCAGCGCCCGCATCCGCGCGCTCGGCCGGTTGTTGCGGCATGCCGCCGCCGGCGATGCGGACGTGCTGCTGGCCGGCCTGGCGCGCATGCTGGACGCGCATATCGGCAAGGAACATGCCGATGGTGCCAGCAACGAGCGCATCCGCGACCAGCTCGATGAAATCCAGCTGCTGCTGGCATTGGAAATCGAGCGCGCCGGCGTACGCGCGGCCGCGCCGCTGTCGAACGCGGCCTGAAAAGCAGCCGGGCATGGCCCGGCTCTACCCGCCGCCCCGGTAGTGCCGGGCCCGCCCGGCAACGCGATCAACCACAACGAAGCGGGTAGTGCCGGGCCAAGCCCGGCAACCACGACCAACCCCAACGAAGCGGGTWGTGCCGGGCCATGCCCGGCAACCACGACCAATCGCAACGAAGCCGGTAATGCCGGGCCATACCCGGCAACCACGACCAACCCCAACGAAGCGGGTAGTGCCGGGCCATGCCCGGCAACGCGATCAACCACAACGAAACCGGTAGTGCCGGGCCATGCCCGGCAACGCGACCAACCCCAACGAAGCGGTAGTGCCAGACCATGCCCGGCAACCACCACCAACCACAACGAAGCCGGTAATGCCGGCCCACGCCCGGCAACCGCGCGCAGCGCGGCCCCGGCACGCCCGCCGCGTTACACCGACAACAACTGCACGATGCTGCCGGCCGCATCGCGGCCTTCGGCCACCGCCGTCACCACCAGGTCGGCACCGCGCACGGCATCGCCACCGGCGAACAGGCGCGGATGCGCGGTCTGGAACGGCAGCCGGTCCTTGCCACCGGCGATGATGCGGCCGTTGTGTCCGCCTTCCACGCCCTGCGCGGTCAGCCAGGCGGGGGTACTGGGCGAGAAGCCGAACGCGATGATCACCACGTCCGCTTCCAGCAGCGATTCGCTGCCTTCGATCGGCACCGCGTTGCGACGCCCCTGCGCGTCGGGCGCGCCGAGCTGGGTTTCCACCACCATCACCCCGATCACTTCGTCATCGGCGCCGGCTTCGATCGACAGCGGCTGGCGATTGAACAGGAAGCGCACGCCTTCTTCGCGGGCATTGGCTACCTCGCGCGCCGAGCCGGGCATGTTGGCCTCATCGCGGCGATAGGCGCAGGTCACCTTGGCTGCGCCCAGCCGCACGGCGCTGCGGACGCAGTCCATGCCGGTGTCGCCACCGCCGAGCACCACCACGCGCTTGCCGTCCAGGTCGGGCAGGGCGATCTGGTCTTCCCAGCCGGCGATAGGGCGACCATGCGCGTCGCTGCCGCTGACGATGCGACTGTTCTGCACCAGGAATGGCAGCGCCGGCAGCACGCCCTTGAGATCCTGGCCGAGCAGACCGCCGTCGGTATAGCGGTAGGCACCGGTGCCCACGAACACCGCGTCGTACTCGGCCAGCAGTTCGTCCACGCTGACATCGCGGCCGATCTCCACGCCGAGGCGGAACTGCACGCCCATGCCCTCGAGCACGTTGCGGCGGCGGCTGATCACCGATTTGTCCAGCTTGAAGCTGGGGATGCCGAACTGCAGCAGCCCGCCGATCTGTTCGTAGCGGTCATACACCACCGCCTGGATCCCGGCATGCGCCAGACGATCGGCACAGGCCAGTCCGGCCGGGCCGGCGCCGATCACCGCCACGCGCTTGCCGGTGGGCTCCACGGCCGTCATGTCCGGGCGCCAGCCGGTGGCCAGCGCGGTGTCCACGATGTACTTCTCGACCGCACCGATGGTGACCGCGCCGAATTCTTCCAGCGTGCAGCTGCCTTCGCACAGGCGGTCCTGCGGGCATACCCGGCCGCAGACTTCGGGCAGGGGGTTGGTCGAGTGGCACAGCGTGGCCGCCTCGTGGATGCGGTTTTCCTGCACCAGCTGCAGCCACTGCGGGATGGCGTTGTGCACCGGGCACTTCCAGCTGCAGTAGGGGTTGCCGCAGTCCAGGCAGCGCCCGGCCTGGTACTGCGCGTCTTCCTTGCCGAACTTGCCGTACAGCTCGCCCCAGTCGCCGGAGGTGCGCAGTTCGACCGGGATGCGCTGCGGCATGGTCCGGGGCAGGTCGAGGAACTGGAAGGCTTGCTTGCGGCTCATGGGTGGGCCCTGCGTTGTTCGGTCGCCGGGCAGAGCCCGGCGCTACGATTTTTGGGTTGCCGGCCAGCGGCCGGCACTACGTGGACGGTCAGGCAGCGCGGCGCAGTGAGTCGGTCAACGATTCGATGCTGGCCGCCTTGGGTTTGACCAGCCAGAACTTGCCGACGTAGTCGCGGAATTCGTCGAGGATCTGCTGCGCCCAGATGCTGCCGGTCAGTTCGCGGTGGCGGCTGATCAGCGTGTGCAGGTGCTGGCGATGGTTCTCGAAGCCTTCGGCCGAGATGCGGTGGATGTCGATCAGCTCGTGGTTGTAGCGGTCCACGAAGTCGCGGTCGATATCCAGCACGTAGGCCAGCCCGCCGGTGAAGCCGGCGCCGAAGTTCACCCCGACCTTGCCCAGCACCAGCACGATGCCATCGGTCATGTACTCGCAGCAGTGGTCGCCGGCGCCTTCGATCACCGCCAGCGCGCCGGAGTTGCGCACGCCGAAGCGCTCGCCGGCCCGGCCCGCGGCGAACAGCTCGCCACCGGTGGCGCCGTACAGGCAGGTGTTGCCGATGATCGCGGTGTTGCGTGCCTCAAAGCGCGCGCCGCGCGGCGGTCGTACCACCAGGCGGCCGCCGGCCATGCCCTTGCCGACGTAATCGTTGGCCTCGCCTTCAACCTCCAGCTGCAGGCCGCCGACGTTGAACGCGCCGAAGCTCTGCCCGGCGGTGCCGCGGAAGCGCAGGGTCAGCGGCGCATCGCTCATGCCCTGGTTGCCGTGCGTGCGTGCGATCTCGCCGGAGAGGCGGGTGCCGATCGAGCGGTCGGTGTTGTGGATCAGGAAGCGGTGTTCGCCGCCGAGCTTGCCGGCGATGGCCGGGGCCAGCAGGCCGTCCATCTGCGTGGCCAGGCTGTCCGGCGATTCATACAGGCGCTGCGCGGCGCAGTGGCTGCCCGCGTAGTCGGCCGGGTGCAGCAGGCGCGACAGATCCACCTTGACCCCCGGGCGCGGCGACACGTCCAACTGCTGCAGCAGGTCGGTGCGGCCGATGATCTCGTCCAGCGAGCGCACGCCCAGGTAGGACAACCAGCCGCGCACTTCCTCGGCCAGCAGGCGGAAGAAGTTCTCCACGCGCTCGGGCAGGCCGGTGAAGTACTGCGCGCGCAGGCGCTCGTCCTGGGTGGCCACGCCGGTGGCGCAATTGTTGAGGTGGCAGATGCGCAGGTACTTGCAGCCCAGCACGATCATCGGCGCGGTGCCGAAGCCGAAACTGTCCGCGCCGAGCAGCGCGGCCTTGATCACATCCAGCCCGGTCTTCAGGCCGCCGTCGGTCTGCAGCAGCGTGCGCCCGCGCAGATCGTTGGCCACCAGCGCCTGGTGCGACTCGGCCACGCCCAGTTCCCACGGCACGCCGGCATAGCGGATCGAGCTGACCGGGCTGGCCCCGGTGCCGCCGTCATGGCCGGACACGGTGATCAGATCGGCGCCGGCCTTGACCACGCCCGCGGCGATGGTGCCGACACCGGCATGGCTGACCAGCTTCACCGACACCAGCGCGGTCGGATTGACCTGCTTGAGGTCGTAGATCAGCTGGGCCAGGTCTTCGATGGAGTAGATGTCGTGGTGCGGCGGCGGTGAGATCAGGCCAATGCCCGGCTTGGCGTAACGCAGCCGCGCGATCAGTTCGTTGACCTTGTGGCCGGGCAGCTGGCCGCCTTCGCCGGGCTTGGCGCCCTGGGCGACCTTGATCTGCAGCACTTCGGCGTTGACCAGGTACTCGGCGGTGACGCCGAAACGACCGGACGCCACCTGCTTGATCTTGCTGCGCTTCTCGGTGCCGTAGCGCACCGGGTCTTCGCCGCCTTCGCCGGAGTTGCTGCGCCCGCCGAGGCGGTTCATCGCGATCGCCAGCGCTTCATGCGCCTCGGGCGACAACGCACCCAGGCTGATCGCGGCGGTGTCGAAGCGGCGGAACAGGTCTTCAGCCGGGGCCACTTCTTCCAGCGGGGTCGGGACGGGCGCGGCCTTGAGCTGCAGCAGGTCGCGCAGTGCCGATACCGGGCGGCCGTGCACGGCATCGCAGTACCGCTGCCAGTCGGCGGCATCGCCGCTGCGCGCGGCGCGCTGCAGGGTCATGACCACGTCCGGGTTGTACATGTGGTATTCGCCGCCGTGCACGTACTTGAGCACGCCGCCCACGTCCGGGCGCAGCAGGTCGTTCCAGGCACGCACGGTGAGTTCGCGGGCTTCGTCGTCCAGGCGCGCAAAGCCGACGCCGGCCACGCGCGAGGCGGTGTCCGGGAAGCACAGGTCGACCACCTCGTCATCGAGGCCGACGATCTCGAACAGCTGCGCGCCGCGGTAACTGGCCACGGTGCAGATGCCCATCTTGGAGATGATCTTGGACAGGCCCTTGTAGATGCCCTTGCGGTAGCGGCGGCCGATCTGCGACTGCTCGCCGCCCTTGCTCAGCTGCAGGATGCCGCGCCGGCCCAGGTCGAACAGGGTCTGGTAGGCCAGGTACGGGTACACCGCGGTGGCACCGAAGCCGAGCAGGCAGGCCATGTGGTGCGCGTCGCGCGCGGTGCCGGTTTCCAGGATCAGGTTGATGTCGCAGCGCAGCCCGGCGTTGGACAGGTGGTGGTGCACCGCGCTGGTGGCCAGCAGTGCATGCACCATCGGCCGATCGGCGACCGGATAACGGTCGCTCAGCAGCAGCATCACGATGCCCTCGCGCGCGGCGGCCTCGGCCTCGGCGCAGATGCGCTCGATGCCGGCCTTCAGGCCTTCGTCCAGGCTGTAGGAGAGGTCGATGAGGCGATTCTTCTCGACGTACTGCTCCATCTTGATCAGCTGGCGCAGCTTGCGCTGGCTGAGCACCGGCGAATTGAGGATGACGTGGTTCACCGTCTCCGCACCGGCGTGGAAGATGTTGGTCTCCTTGCCGAGCTGGGTGGACAGCGACATGACACAGTCTTCGCGCAGCGGATCGATCGGCGGGTTGGTGACCTGCGCGAATGCCTGGCGGAAGTAGTCGTAGAGCGGGCGGCTGTGCTGGCTCAACACCGCCATCGGCGTGTCATCGCCCATCGAGCCGGTGGCCTCCTGCTCGGTCTCGGCCAGCGGGCGCAGGATCTGTTCCACTTCCTCGCTGCTGAGCTGGAACAGCTTGTGGTAGCTGCGCAGGGTGCGCTCGTCGAAGGGTTCTTCGACCAGCGACGGATCGATCAGCTCGGTCTGCAGGTAGGTCACGCCCTGCTGCAGCCATTGCTTGTACGGGGCGCGGCCACGGTTGATGCGGTCGATGGCGTCCGAGTCGAGCAGGTCGCCACGCTTGAGGTCGATGGCCATCATCTCGCCCGGGCCGAGCTTGCCCTTGCGTACCACGCGCTCGGCCGGGACTTCCCACACGCCGGCTTCGGAGGCAACCAGGAAGTGGCGGTCGGAGGTGAGCATCCAACGCGCCGGGCGCAGGCCGTTGCGGTCCAGCGTGCAGGCGGCATAGCGCCCGTCGCAGGCGACGATGCCGGCCGGGCCGTCCCACGGCTCGCTGTTAAGGCCGTAGAACTCGTAGAACGCGGCCAGGTCGGGGTCCTTGAACTCCAGCGACTGCGTGGCCGGTGGCACCAGGATGCGCAGCGCCTGGATCAGCTCCATGCCGGCGCTGACCATCAGTTCAAGCATGTTGTCCAGGCTCTGCGAGTCCGAGCCGTGCATGGAGATGACCGGGTTGAACTCGCCGATGTCAAAGCGCGGGGTCTTCCACACCTTGCTGCGCGCCTGCGCCCAGCGGCGGTTGCCCTCGATGGTGTTGATCTCGCCGTTGTGGGCGAGCATCCGGAACGGGTGGGCCAGCGGCCAGCGCGGCAGGGTGTTGGTGGAGAAGCGCTGGTGGAACACGATGGCGCTGGAGGCCAGGTCGTTGCGCTGCAGGTCCACGTAGAAGCGGCTCAGCTTGTCCGGCAGCACCATGCCCTTGTAGCTGATGGCATTCGGGCTGAGCGTGGTGACGTAGTAATCGGCATGGTCGCGCAGTTGCTGTTCGCTGCGACGCCGGGCCAGGAACAGCGCCAGGGTGAACGCGGCCTCGTCCTGCTCGGCACCGGCATCGACGAACACCTGCTCGATGCGCGGCAGGGTGTCGCGCGCCAGCTGGCCACACACGCTCGGGTCGGTCGGCACGGGGCGCCAACCGACCGGGCGACAGCCGGCATCGCGCAGCTGCTGTTCCAGGATGTCGCGGCAGGCCTGCGCGGCGGCTTCGTCATGCGGCAGGAACACCACGCCGGCGGCGAAGCGTGCGCCGAGGGTGAGGCCGGCTTCGGCAGCCAGGGCCTTGAGGAAGACGTCGGGGCGGCGCAGCAACAGGCCGCAGCCGTCACCGGTGACGCCGTCGGCGGCGACGCCACCGCGGTGGGTCATGCGCGACAGCGCGGCAATGGCGGTATCCACCAGCAGTCGGGACGGCTGGTCATCGAGCTGGGCGACCATGCCGAAACCACAGGCGTCGCGCTCATCTTGCGGGTCGTAAAGCCCTTGGCGGTTGCGGGGGGCCATCTCTGCCTCAAAGTCGGGTGAGCGGCGACACTCGTCCCCGCTCAATCCGTTGAGCGCATCTGGAGGCACCGGATGACTCGACTAGATCACAGTTGTTGCAACGCCGCAATACACGGTTGCAGGCGCAACCAAACCCCTGCAAAAGCCGCCTGGAAGTGGCTTCCAGGCGCTCCCTGTTCAGCCGCAGCGCAGCCCGCTGATCACACCCTTCTCGTCCACTTCGATGTTCAGGCGTTCGCCGACGAACTCCATCGTGGTGACGTCGTTGGGCTTGAGTACGCGCAGCTGCTTGGCGCTGGCATCCTGCTGGGCCTGGCTGCCGACATCGTCGGAATAGGCCTGGCCGACCAGGCTCTGCACCTGGGTGGCATCGCAATTGCCGACCGGCGGCGCTTCCAGCGCCTTGCCCGCTTCATCGGTCGGGGCAGCGGCGGCTTCGGCCGCTTTCTGCGCATGGGTGGCCACCGCTTCCTGCTCGTCCATGGGCGGTGCCTGGCAGGCGGCCAGTGCCAGCAGGGTGGGGACTACGGCCAGAAGGCCAAGGGAACGCCGCAGGCGGCGGAACGACAAGGACGGCATCGAGACTCCGGACATGGAACCAGGGAAACCCCGAGGATATCGCCAAGCGCGGCGTGAGGTGTTCGTGTTGCGTTATTGACGCGACCTCACACCGCCACCGGGTAACACTGCAGACCCTTTCTGCCGCGCACGCCGATGAGCCCCAGCCGTAGTGTCACCCCCGAAGCCGCCGCCGCCCGCGAGGCCGGCCTGCGCTATGTCAGCGACGAAATGCCCGGCCTGCAGCGGCGTCGCGCCGGCAAGGGCTTTAGCTACCGCGATGCCGATGGCGCGGCGGTGCGCGATGCGGCCACGCTGGCGCGGATCCGCGCGCTGGCGATCCCGCCGGCCTACACCGATGTATGGATCTGCGCGCTGCCCAACGGCCACCTGCAGGCCACCGGCCGCGACGCACGCGGGCGCAAGCAATACCGCTACCACGCGGACTGGGCGCGGGTACGCGGCGATGGCAAGTTCGACCGCATCATCGCCTTCGGCACGGCACTGCCCGGGCTGCGCCGCCGCTTGCGGCGCGACCTCAAGCTGACCGGCTTCCCGCGCGACAAGGTGCTGGCCATCGTGATTGCGCTGCTGGCGCAGACGCTGGTGCGCGTGGGCAATGAGGTATACGCCCGCGACAACCGGTCCTACGGATTGACCACGCTGCGCAATCGCCACCTGGCACTTGTCAAGGGCGGGCGTGCGCAGATGCGCTTCCGCGGCAAATCCGGACAGGCGCATGAGGTGGACGTGGATGATCGCCGCCTGGTGACGCTGATCCGCGGTTGCCAGCAGCTGCCCGGGCAGGCGCTGTTCCAGTACCGCGATGATGAGGGTGCGGTGCAGCCGGTGGATTCGAGCATGGTCAACGACTACCTGCACGACGCGATGGGCGAGGATTTCAGTGCCAAGGACTTCCGCACCTGGGGCGGGACGCTGGAAGCCATCCGCCAGTTGGCCGTCACCGAGCTGCCCGAACCCTCCAGCGAACGTGCGCTGGCGGCGTTGCAGAAGCAGGTGGTGTGCGAGGTGGCGACCCTGCTGGGCAACACGCCGTCGGTGTGCAGAAAGTCCTACATCGATCCGTGCGTGTTCGATGGCTGGCGCGCCGGCTCGCTGAAGGCGCTGGCAGGGCTGCGCGGCGAGCGGCAATGGGAGCAGGCCACGTTGAAGGTGCTCAAGGCCGCACGACGCACGGTCAAGCGCGCGCGGGCGGCCTGAGCGGGTCGATCAGCCGCAGTAGAGTGCGGTGATGTTGTTGGTGCCACCGGTTTCGATGGTCAGGCGTTCACCGCCGCTTTCGGCACCCGGCGTGGCGTTGGCCGCGCCGCTGGCGGTCGGCCCGCTCTCGGCGCGCTGGCCGCGCACCACGTTGACCTGCAGGCTGTCGCTGTCCACGCGGGCGCGCTCGACGGTGGCGGCCGAGGCGGCCAGCCCGACCGCGCCGCGCACCTTGTCTACATGGCACTGGCCGGAGATCACCCCGTCAATGGGCTGGATCTGCGCCACCGGGGTGCTGCTGCAGGCAGAGAGGGTGGCGAGGGCGGCGGCGGCGACAAGGGTGCGGTACATGGGGTGACTCCGGCAGGTTTTCCGGACTGCAGCGTGCCGCTGCGCGCGTATGCAGCGGATGAAGCCTGCACGGCACGCCTACATCGCGCTCACTTTGCGTGGTCGCGTGGGTGTCCACACTGCCTGTGCACTTGAACGCTTTCGCAAAGGAGCCTCGCATGGCCACCCGCAAGACCCGCACCCGCACCTCTCCCGTCGCCGCCGAGAAGGCCGCCAAGCCGTCGGCCGAACGCACGCCGGTGGTGAAGACGGCCACCCGCAAGGCCGCCGCCAAGGATCCGCGCGCCGCCCGCGTGGCCGCGCGCCAGCGTCGCCTGCAGGACCAGGAGAAGGCCAAGGACATGCGCGTGGCCAAGCAGGCCGCGAAGAAGGTAGCGGCGAAAAAGGCCACGAAGAAGGCCACCCAGGCCGGTCCCCGCAAACAACCGGAAACAATGCCGGCGCAGCAGGTGTCCAAGCCCGGCAACGAGCACGAACTGCAGCTGGCGCCGCGCTTCCTGGCCCCCGACTACCGGGGCAGCGGCAAGCTGAAAGGCAAGCGCGCGATCATCACCGGCGCCGACTCGGGCATCGGCCGCGCCGTAGCGGTGCTGTTCGCCCGCGAAGGCGCCGACGTGGCCGTGCTGCACCTGGACGAAGCGGCCGATGCCAAGGTCACCCGCCAGCACGTGGAAGCCGAGGGCGCGCGCTGCGTGGTGATCGCTGGCGACGTGCGCGATCCAAAATTCTGCAACAAGGCAGTCAAGCAGGTCGCCAAGGCATTCGGCGGGATCGACATCCTGGTCAACAACGCGGCATTCCAGCTGCACTGCGAACGCCTGGAAGACCTGGAAGATGCACACCTGCAGGAGACCCTGCAGACCAACATCGGCGGTTACATCCAGATGGCGCGTGCGGTGCTGCCGCACCTGCAGGAAGGCGACTGCATCATCAATACCGGTTCGGAAACCGGGCTGTTCGGCAGCAAGGCGCTGATCGACTATTCGGCCACCAAGGGCGCCATCCATGCCTTCACCAAGGCGCTGGCCAGCCAGCTGCTGCCGCGTGGCATCCGGGTCAACGCGGTGGCGCCGGGACCGGTGTGGACGCCGCTCAACCCGGCCGACAAGAAGCCTGCCGACGTCGCCGAGTTCGGCAAGGACAGCGACATGGGCCGCCCGGCACAGCCGGAGGAGTTGTCCCCGGCGTACGTATTCCTGGCCTCGCCGATCACCGCCAGCTACATCAGCGGGGTGATCCTGCCGGTGATGGGCGGTCCGCGCGGTTGAGCATGGCCGGGTCGGTGTAGAAGGCGGCGATCGGGGCGATGAAGTCCTGCGGGTTGGCCCCGACCAGGTTGGTCAGCACGATCACCGCCAGCCGGCGTTCGGGATACACGATGAAGGCCGCGCGTGCGCCGCCCATGCCGCCGACCTGCAGATCCGGTGCCGTGCCCATGACCGGCCAGCCAGCCGACCAGGCGCCGGGGGTCCCGTTGCTCAGGACCTCCGGCGCCCACATGCGGCGCACGCCGTCCTTGTCGAGCAGCTGGCCCTTGGACAGCGCGATCATCCAACGACCCACTTCGTCGGCGGTGGTGAGCATGCCGGCGCCGGCCCACAGCCCCGGTGAAAGATCGTAGAACCAGTGTGACAGCCGCGCCGGCGCATCCGGTGCGTCGGTCCTGCGCGGGAACCAGCTGTAGATGGTGGCGGCAGTGGCGACCAGATCGTAGCTGTCGCCGAAGGTGGTGCGCGGCATGCCCACCACGTTGAACTGGTGTTTTGCCATGTACTGCTCGTACGGCATGCCGGACTGTTTGGCGATGATCCGCGCCAGCAGCACGTAGTTGGTCTGGTTGTACCGGTGGCGCTCGCCGGGCGCGGCCTCCACCGGCAGGGCGGTGACCTGCTTCCAGGCCTCCTGTTCGGTACCGCCGCCGAGCAGCCCCTGCGCATCGAGAATGTCCGGCAGGCCGGAGGTGTGGGCGAGCAGCTGGCGTACCCGCACCTTGCCCCACGCCGGCGGCAGATCATCGAGGTAGTGCGACACGGGGGCCTGCAGGTCCACGCGACCGGCCTGGGCGAGCTGGGCCATCGCCACCCCGGTGAAGGACTTGGTGGCCGAGTTCAGCGGGAAGCGCGTATCGCGCGTGGTAGCGACGGCATTCTCGACGTTGGCCATGCCGTAGGCCTCCGACAGCACCAGGTGGTTGTCCTTGACGACGGCGATCTGCAGCCCGGGAATGCGCTTGGCCTGCATTGTTTCCTGCACGAACTGGCGGGTCTGCGCGTTGGCCTGGTCCCAGGCGGTGGACGGAGCGGCGAAGCACGCCAGGGGCATGACGAGTGCGGCCAGGACGGTGGCGCGGAGGGTGCGGGAACGCATGCAGCTTTCCTTGGGCGGGTGCACCGAACGCCGGGCGCCGGTGGAGCAGGGACGGTCCGGGCTCGCAGGCTTGGATGCGGCGGCGGGCCAAAAGGTTTAATGGACGCGTCGGCTGCCGTTCGTCGGCGCACGCCCTCCGGCACTTGACGACAGTTGTAGTCACTGGCACGGTAGCGACACGTGTAGTCATCGGAGAGCGCCATGCGCGGCAAGACCATCGGGGACCAGGAGCTGGCCCTGTTGCAGTACGTAGCAGAACAGGGCGGCGCCACCGTGGGTGAGGTGGCGGCCGGGTTTGGCGAAGCGCGTGGCCTGGCCCGTTCGACCGTGCTGACCATGATGGAGCGCCTGCGCGGCAAGGCCTACCTGCAGCGCAAGCAGGTGCAGGGCGTGTACCGCTACGCCGCCACCAGTGGCCAGGACCGCGTGGTGCAGGGCGCGGTGGCCAGCTTCGTGGAGAAGACCCTGCAGGGATCGGTGTCGCCGTTCGTGGCCTTCATGTCGCACAAGGCCGACGTCAGCGACCAGGAGCTGGCCGAGCTGGAAGCCTTGGTGGCGCAGTTGCAATCACGCAAGCGGGAGGGCTGAGCCATGGACATCATGATGATGGAATTGCTGGCACGGCTGGGCTGGACCAGCGTGCAGAGCGCGGTGCTGGTGGGGCTGGTGTGGGGCGTGTGCCGGCTGCTGCCCGGCCTGCCGGCCGCAACACGCGTGCGCTTGTGGTGGCTGGTGGCCGCGCAGGCGGTGCTGGGCCTGGTCTGGAGCAGTCCGCTGGAACTGGCGGTGTTGCCGGCGCCGGCAACGCAGACCACGCACATGGTGGCGCTGCCGGCCATGGACGCCGCGCTCGGCGCGGCGCCTGCCGCACTGGAGACGGTTGCGATGGCCGCACCGGCTTCAGCGCTGTGGTCGTGGCCGGCGCTGCTGCTGGCGGTGTGGGCGGCCGGTGTGCTGGTGCTGCTGCTGCACAGCCTGCGCGGGTACCGCCACAGCCGCGTGCTGGTGCGCGACGCCGCCGAATGCACCGATGCCACCTTGCAGCAAGCGCTGCACCTGGCGGCCGAAGCGCATGGCCTGCGCCGCGCGCCGACGCTGAAGATTTCCGCGCAGATCCGGTCGCCGCAACTGATCGGGCCGTGGCGCCCGGTGCTGCTGCTGCCCGCCCGCGAACTGCCGACGATGGGTGCCGATGACCTGGACATGGCGCTGACCCACGAGCTGATCCACCTGCAGCGTCGCGACCTGTGGTGGGGCCTGCTGCCGGCGCTGGCGCAGCACGTGTTCTTCTTCCATCCGCTGGTGCACCTGGCCGCCCGCGAATACGCGTTGGCCCGCGAGGAAGCCTGCGATGGTGCGGTGGTGGCCGGGCACGGACACTGCCGCCACGACTACGGCCGGCTGCTGGTGCAGTTGGGGGTGGCGCCGCGTCCGGCGGTGGGCGTGGCCAGTGCCTCGCCGAACTTCCGCAGCCTCAAGCGGCGCCTGCTCAGCCTGCAGCAGACCCGCCGTTTTCCGCGCGTGGCTGCGCTGGCGATCACGGCGGTGTTCGTGCTGGTCGGCGTGGCACCGCTGCGCCTGGTCGCGGCGGTAGCCCCGCCGCCGCCGCCCGCTCCCGTTGCGCCTAGCCTGCCGACGCCAGCGGAGCCGTTGCCGGCGCCGGAACCGATGGAGGCGCCGACCCCTGCGTCGGCCCCCAGGCCGATGCCCGCGCCGCAGGCCCCGGCAGCGGCGACCGCGCCTGCGCCACCGCGCGCACCGCAGCAGCCGCAGGCGCTGGGCACGGACACCTCGTTCGTCACCCACGGCCAGCTCAACCTCTCCCAGCAACCGGGGCAGGCCTTCGTACTGATGAGCAACGGCGACAACCTGGTCAACGCCTCGCTCGCCGACCTCAAGCAGGCGCGGCACGATGCGGGTAACGGCGAACCCGCCCTGTGGGTGCGTCGGGGCCAGACGCGCTACCTGATCCGCGATCCGGCCGTGCTCAAGCAGCTGATCCGTACGCAGGCCGAGGTGGCCGCGCTGGGCAATGCGCAGGCCGCATTGGGCGATCGCCAGGCAGACATCGGCGAACACATGGCAACGGTGTCGTTGCAGGTCGCCGCCGATGCGACGGCCTCGGTGGATGTGGCCGAAGTGGCCAACCAGGCGGCACGTCAGGCCAGCGTCGAGGCGGCCTCCGCCGCCAGCCGCGCCGCACGTCAGGCACGCATCGACGCGCGCCGGGCGGTGGATGCCAGTCAGATGGCAAGCGCTGCGCGGCAGCAGGCCGAATTCGGCAGGCAACAGGCGACGTTGGCCCAGCAGCAGGCGGTGGCGTCGGCACGTGCGATGCGCGAAGTCCGCATCGTCATCGACCAGGCCCTGTCAAGCGGCAAGGCGCAGCGTCTGGGCAATTGAGGCAAGCGCCCCGCGCGGGCGCCGTTGTCGCCGGCCACTCAAGTTCGCCCGTCCCCTGCCGATACGCCTACGCAGGCGGCGGGCGCGCGGTACGCGTCGCTCCCGGGCATCTGCACTCTTTCCCGGTTCGACAAGGATGTTCATGAAGTTTCCGATCGCGCTACTGCCGGTGGCGCTGTGCGCCATGCTGGTCTCCCCGTCCGCAGGCGCCGTGCAGGCCGACACCGTCGACGGCGTAAAAGCCGCCGGTATCGTGTTCCAGCCCTTGAAGGGCGTCGGCACCGTGGCGGTCAGGACCAAGGGCCAGCGCATGGCCGCCTTCGGCCTGGGCATGGTGGTGGGCAACGCGATGGGAAGCCCGGTCGGCAACCTGCAGGACGCGATGCAGGTCGCGCAGATTTCCAGCGACCTGACCCAACGCGGCATCAATGAATTCGGCCACCAGCGGGTGGCACAGCAGGGGCCGGCGGTGCTGGTGCAGGCGGCGTTGCAGGCGTGGGCAGGATCGGCCGGCGTTCAGGTGGCGCAGGACACCAAAGCCGGTTACGAGATCGCGCTGCGCCAGGATCAATGGTCGCTGGATTACGAAGGCATGTTCAAGGATGACTACATCCTGTCCTACACCGTCACGGCCACCTTGAAGGCGCCTGGCGCGCGACGTGCCAGCGCACGTGGCAGCTGCCAAGGCCAGTTCGAGCAGAAGCGACCGCTGTCGGAGTGGCAGGCCAATGATCATGCCGCGGTAGCGGAAGCCTCGCGGCAGATCGGCCCGGAATGTGCGGTGTTGATCGCCCACATGCTCGGGCTGGCGGATCGCGAGACCATCACCGCGCTGATCGGTGAATCCAACGTGCAGGTCGCGGCTGTCGATGCGCCCGCCATGGCAGCGGGCGCGATGGAGGTCGAGCCGGGGCAAGCGGCTGGGCTGAGCGACGCCGATGCGCTCGACGCACCGGGCGACACCGCGACACCTTCCGCTGGCGCGGCGACCCAAGCCGAAGAGCACGTCGATCCAGCGCAAGTGCAGGGATAGGCGCACCGGGCCTCGGTGCCACCGAGGCCATCGGGCAGCGTGCGCTTACCCGCAGTTGGCGCGCACGATCTTGTTCTGTTCGTCCACTTCGATGCTGAGGCGGTCTTCGCGGAAGTCCATGGTCATCGCCATGCCCGGCTTGAGCACGCGTGCATGGCGGGCGCCGCTGTCCTTCACCGCCTTGCTGATCACCGCCTCGCTGGCGGTCTGCCCGACCAGGCCGGTCAGCTTTTCGGCATCGCAGCGGCTGGCGCTGTCGGCGCCGGCGGCCATCGGCTCGGAGGTCGGCGCGCTGCTCTTCGGGGGTTGGCTGCAGGCGGCCAGGGGCAGGGCACAGCCGAGGGCAAGCAGGAGTGTCATACGCATGCGGCGTTCCTCACGGGCGGTAAGTAGCGGGCAGTGTGGTGGGTCTGTGCTTCACGCGGTGTCAAAAGCACCGTCCATGACCCGGTGCCGGCTCAGCCACCCTGCAACGCCAACGTCTCCCGCTCGCGCTGTTCTTCGGCGACCAGCCGCAGCATCAGCAGCGACAGGGTGACCACGTCCTGGTGGTTGTGGTCGGCCACGCGCCGCAGGTTCACCGCGCTGCCGCCACGCAGGTAGTTCAACCACGCCGCAGGCGCTTCGGCGCCCGGCAGGTCGTCTTCGCGGACGATCTGCAGCAACTGGCGTTCGATGGTGGCCAGGCGGCAGTTCTCCCAGGTGCCGCGATAGCGGCGGCGGGTGGGGAACAACAGGTCCACGTGGTCCAGCGGGGTGATCGGGCAGCGTTGCCGGGCCAGGCGGTAGCGGGTCTTCAGCAACGGGGCGTCGTAGCAGCGGCCGTTGTAGCTGGAGAACACGGTACTGGGCTGCAACCAGCCGGCAAACTCGCGCAGCATCGCGGTTTCGGCGGCCATGGTGGTCATCAGCAATTGGCGGATGCGCAGGCCGTCGCCTTGTTCGGGATGGGCATGCCAGTCGGCGGCGCCGATCATGAAGGCGCGGGTGCCGGTGCCGCCGGCCAGGCCGGTGGTCTCGGTGTCGAAGAACATCAGGTCCTGCGGCTGCACCTGTTCGCCCTCACGCCTGGCGAAGGCCAGCGACAGCGCCTGGGTGGGGATGGGCTGGGGCAGGAACGATTGGATCAGGAACAGGCCTGGCGCGATTTCCTCGCCGGGGATGTGGCGGTCCTGCGCGGTGGCGCGCGGTTGGGCGGCGGTGGCGCTGGCGCCGCGCCCGCGCAGGCCGAGCAGGCGATGCAGGCCGCCGACGTCGGGTTTGCGCAGGGTCGGTGCAGGCGCCTTCGCTGCCGGAACCGGGGCAGACTCTCCCGTGGGTTTGTGGCGGATTTCCTGCTCGACCCAGGCGAAGACCGAGGCCGGCGCGGGTTTGCGCGCGTGGGCGTCGTTGGCGGCACCAGGGAGGGGACCGGCCGATGGGCCGATGGGGGGCGACGCATGGTCGGCAGCGACCAACGCATTGCCTGCTGGCGCAAGCGTTTCACCGCTGGCCGCAACGCACTCCCGGGCAGGCGCCGGCGTGGCATCGCCGGCCTGCCGGCGCAGCAGGCGCAGCTTGTCCAGGCTCAGGCTCACTGCGGCACCACCTCGGCGGTGACGCGCTCGCGCTCGGCGGCGCTGGGCAACGCGTGGTCGTCGAACAGGTCCAGCACCTTCAGCGCCAGCGCCCGGGGCGTGGTGGCATCGTCCTCCTGGCCGGCCAGCACCGGGCCGACACAGGCCGGGCAGCCGGCCTTGCAGTCGCAGCGCTGCACCAGTTCGCGCGCGCGCTGCAGCAGTTCGGCCTGGCGCAGCCACAGCGGTTCGCTCAGGCCGACGCCGCCGGGGAAGTTGTCGTACAGGTACACGGTGGGCACGAACTGCTGCTGCAGTTCGATCGCGCTGGCATCGAACTCGGCGCCGCGCAGCTGGCCGCGCCCACTCTGGTCGGCCACCGCGAACCACGCGCCGTCGCCGTTGCCCACGGCCTTCTGCAGGTCGCGCGCGTCGGCCATCACCGCCACGGTGGCCACGATGTGCAGCGCGTAGGCCGCGCCGAGGAAGCCATCCAGCGCTTCCTGCTTGCTGTCGAACGCGGTCAGCAGCAGCGCCTGCGGCAACTGCCACCACACCGCCGTGGTGTGCAGTTCCTGGTCGGGCAGGTTGACCGGGCCGTAGCCGATGTTCTCGTGGGTGTAATAGCGGATTTTCTTGTAGCCGGCCACGCGCCGCACCACATGCACTTCGCCGTGGTGGGAATCGCCGCGGCCGGCGATGCAGCCGTCGAAGCGGTCCAGCACTTTGAGCTTGGTGAAGTCGATGCTGTCGGTGTAGTAGTCCACGTGGGTGCGGGTGACATAGGCCTTGCGGCCTTCCCAGTCCAGCCGCTCCACCTGGTAGGGGCTGGACTGCACCATGTGGATGGCGCCTTCGTACAAGGTCAGCGCGGCGGCGGAATAGTCCACCTCGGCGATGATCTGCTGTTTGCCATCGCTGCGGTCGACCACCACGAAGTTGCCGTCGGCCACCGAGCGCAGGCTGACCGCGTTGGCCGGATAGCTGTCGGCGATCCACTCCCAGCGGTCGCCTTCGCGGTGGATCACCTCGGTTTCGGCCAGCGCTTCCAGGAAGACCAGCGGATCGATCGGGCCGAACGGGTCGCCGGCCAGGAACGGAAGCTCGAAGGCGGCGCAGCGGATGTGATCGAACAGGATCAGCGGCTGGTCCGGCGCGATGCGCGCGTGCTCGGGCGAGGCGTCGGCGAAGAAGTCCGGATGGCGGACCACGTACTGGTCCAGCGGCTGCGAACTGGCCACCATTACCCCCAGCGCCGGTTGCTGCCGACGCCCGGCGCGGCCGAAGCGCTGCCAGGTGGCCGCCACGCTGCCCGGATAGCCGTTCAACACGACGACGTCCAGGCTGCCGATGTCCACGCCCAGCTCGAGGGCCGAGGTGCTCACGATGCCGTCGATCAGCCCGGCGCGCATGGCGCGCTCGGTCTCGCGGCGTTCGGTGGGCAGGTAGCCGCCGCGGTAGGCGCGGATCCGCGCGGGCTTGCGCGGGTCATGGTCGAAGATGTCCTTGAGGTACTTGGTCAGCACTTCGACCATCAGCCGGCTCTGCGCGAAGATCAGCGTCTTCAACCCGGACTTGATTGCGATGCGGGCAATCCGGTTGCTCTGCGAGCGGGCCGAGGCGCGCAGGCCGAGGTCGGCGTTGACCACCGGCGGATTCCACAGCAATACATGTTTCGGACCGCTGGGCGCGCCCGACTCGGTGATGGCGGTGACCGGCGCTTCGATCAGCGCCTGCGCATGCGCCTGCGGGTTGCCGATGGTGGCCGAGCACAGGATGAACTGCGGCTCCACCCCGTAGAACGCGCAGATCCGCTTGAGCCGGCGCAGCACGTTGGTGACGTGGCTGCCGAACACGCCGCGGTAGGTATGCACCTCATCGATCACCACATAGCGCAGGTTCTCGAAGAACTGCGCCCACTTGGTGTGATGCGGCAGGATCGCCTGGTGCAGCATGTCCGGGTTGGAGACCACGATGTCGCCGTGCAGGCGGATCGCCTGGCGTGCATCGCCGGGGGTATCGCCGTCGAAGGTGAAGGCCTTCACCCCCAGGTCGCCGGCGCGGTTGAGTTCGAGCAGCTCGGCCACCTGGTCCTGGGCCAGCGCCTTGGTCGGGAACAGGTACAGCGCCTTGGCCTTGCCCTGCATTGCCGCGCTCACCACCGGCAGGGTGTAGCACAGCGACTTGCCGCTGGCGGTGGGGGTGACGATGGCCACGTGCTCACCGCGCTGGGAGGCCTCCCAGGCCTCGGCCTGGTGGCTGTACAACTGCTCGATGCCGCGCGCCTTCAGCGCGGCGGCCAACGCGGCCGGTACATCGGCAGGCAGCGGTGCATACCGGCCTTCGCGGGCGGGAATCGTGAAGCTGCCGGTGATGCGGTCGGCATAGCGCTGCTGCAGGCGTGCGGTAAGCAGCGCGCCGTTGCGCGAGGGCAGGCCGTCGGTGGTGGACAGGCGGCGCTCGGCGTCTTCGGTGCGCTTGGCGAGTTCGTAGGCCATGGGGGCAACGGTCTGCAAAGGACGCTATGGAATCACAGACCGGTCTCAATGTTTGAGACACCGCAGCGGCGGCGGGTGAATGATTCAGCGCCGCCGCCGGCGGATCAGTAGCGCTTGGCGCCCTTCACCGCCGCGTCGATGGATTCCTGGATGCGCTTGATGTCGTTCTGCCCGGCGTCGACGTATTTCTCCACGCAGCGGAAGTGTTCCTTGACCTCGCGCTGGTAGCGGCTCTGGTCCGACGGCGTATTGCCCGAAGGTTTGCGCGGCGGCTCGCAGCGCGGCGCCGGGTAACGGCTGCTGCTGAGATTGCTGGGGCCGGACACCGCCCACGCGGCACGGCTGTGCAACACCGACGCGCTGGACACCAGCGCCATGGCGACCATCACTACGACACGCGACATGGGCGATTCTCCTGGAAAGTCGCAGTATAGGCACCGGCGGCACGCGCTCGAACGGCATCGCGCTGCCTGCCCCCCCTTCCATCGGAGCCTGCCCGCGCATGACGCGTCTGCTTTTTCTTATTGCCCTGTCCACCCTGCCCGGGACCGCGCTGGCGCTCGACGCCGCCGCTGACGGCACCTGCCGCAACGGGGCCTTCCCTGCCCAGCAGAGCGACTTCGCCCTGGCCACGGTGAGCGGTGACACGCGGTTGTACCTGCTCGGCGACCTCGACGGTTGCCCGGCCAAGGGCGAGCCCGCCTGCCGCCAGCGCAGCTACGTGGTCGGCGGCGATACGCTGATCACCGGGCGCACGCTGGGCAGTTATCGCTGCGGCTTCTTCCCCAACCATGTTGGCGGCAGCGCCGGCTGGGTCGATGTGCGGCGCCTGCAGCCCGTGCCCGCGCGCGCCGCACCGACGCTGCGCGACTGGGCCGGGCAGTGGCACGACGGCGACAACACGCTGGATCTGGTGGTGCGGGACGACCAGCTCGTGCTCACCGGTGAAGCATTCTGGCCGTCGGCCAAGCCGACCGCGCAGCGCCCCTACGGGCCCAACCTGGGCCAGATCGACGCCGTGGCACGCCCGGTCGGCACAGTGCTGGAGGCCGTCGACAAGGACGACGCATCGTGCACCCTGCAGGCGCGCTGGCTGGGCGACTACCTGATCGTGACCGACAACAGCGCGTGCGGCGGCATGAACGTGCGCTTCAACGGGGTCTACCGCCGCGACAAGGGCCGCCGTTGAGCGCAGCTGAACCGCAGCTCCAGCGCCTCTACGAAATCTGACGCCTGCCTCCGTATGCTTGGCCGCAGCACGCAACGGGCAGGGACATGGCGGTGGCACTGAGTGGATATCAAGCAGTAGTACTGGCCGGCCTGCTGGTCGCCGGCGGGGTGCACGCACAGCAGGTGGAATCGCCGCCGGAGCCGGCCATGCCGCCGCCGACGGAGGCGCCGGCGCAGGTCACCACGCTGGGCGAAGTGCGCGCGCTCAAGCCCGAGGATGATCAGCCGCTGGACCTGTACCGCTACAAGAGCCCGGTGAAGCTGGAGTCCAACCGTTTCAGCCGCTCCTGGAGCGAACCGCCCTCCCCCGAGCAGGTCAGCATGAGCGGCGGCTACCTGATGATGGGCATCAACTACGGGTTGGGAAAGGCCGCGCAGGGGCTGCACAAACTCACCGGCGGCCCGGACCAGATCCAGTCCGCCGTGGCCCGCCCGCCACCGGAGTTGAGTGCCGAGCAGCAGCGTCGCGCGCAGGAATTCTGTGCGCGGCAGGACGACTGCGTGGTGCCTGCGGGGCGATAGCCGGTTCGCGGGCCAGGCAAATCAGGGGGCAGGCGGGACCCTACGCGGTCGCCAGCGCTCCAGCCACCACAGCAGCCCGGCCACCAGCACGAACGCCAGCAGCCAGGGCCAGCGCGGGCCGGGGGCGTTCACGGTGCCCGATGCCGCACTGCCCACCGCATCGCGCACCAGCAGCGCATTCGCATCGCGTTGCTGCTGGCGGTACAGCGCCGGCGCGCTGGCGGGATCGAACACGTAGAACGCCTGCGCGAGGTCGCCCTGTTGCAGCTGGTGCCAGCCGGCCTGCTGCGGCCAGTAGCCGGCGCAGTGCCCGGCGCCGGTGGCCGGATCGACACGCAGCGGCACCGCGATGCCGGCCGGACTGCGCACCTGCGTTTCGGCGGCCACATTGCACAGCACCACACGTTCGCCCGCCCACGGCGTGGGCGCATCGATACGCACCTGCACCGCATTCGGCAGCGGTCGCGCCACGCTGGCCAGTACACCACTCCACAATTCGGCATGGCGATCATCGCGGCCAGCCAGTACCAGCCGGTAGCTGTCGCTGACCGGCAGCAGCGCCAGGCGGCCCTTGCCCACGCTGCGCCAGCCGCCGACCGGTTGGCCCTTGTCGTCGCGCAGCAGGGCGGTGGCGTCGGTGGCGCGCAGTGGGAACTGCTCCAGCACCGGTACCGCGGCACTGTGCGAGGCCGCATCGGCCTCATCGATGTAGGTCGTTGCCTGCGTCGCCGGACGTTGCGGGCCGCGACGCGCCTGAAGCAGCGCGGCATCCGGATCGGCGGCCAGCTGCAACGGTGTGCCCGGGGTGTTGCCGGTAACGGGCAGGCCCCATCCGCGTAATACCCGGCGTGCGCCGTCACCGAGCGGCCCGCCGGTGCGCACCAGCACGCCCAGGCCCTCGCGCAGCGCCTGCTGCACGGTGCTGCGCTGGGCGACACCGAGGGTGAGGAGGCTGCGTTCGTCGAGGATCAGCACGTCGGTGGCCGCCAGCCGCGTGGCGGTGAGTGCCACGGGGGCATCGCCGAGCGAGACGCCGCCGCCGGCGCTGGCCTGGGCCTGCACGTCCAGCCCGGTATCGGCCGCCCAGCGGCGCAGGTATTTCAGTTCCGGGCCTGGTGCGCCGGCGAGGATCAGCACGCGCGGCGCGGGTTGGTCGAGCGTCTGCAGGGGCACCGGCACGTTGTCCACTACGTGGCGGCTGGCATCGAGCAGTCGCAGGCTGAAGGTGCTGCGGCCGCCGGCCCGCGCCACACCCTCCAGGGCGATGCTGCCGTCGCTGCCGAGCGTGCCGCGATCAACCACGACCCCGGCCGGGTCGAGCAGCTCGGCGCTGGCACCGGCAACGCCCTGCGCGCGTGCATGCAGTTGGAACACGCTGCCCGGCGCGGTGATGGGTGGCGCCTGCAAGGCACGCCAGCCGCGCGGTGGCGCCGGCTGCAGCAGGTGCACCTGCCCGGGCAGGGTGATGTCGCGGTCGCGCGCCGGCAGGCCATCGCCGATCACGCGCAGCGACTGCGTGCCTGGATGCAGGCGCAGCGCGGTGCCGAGGTCGGGGACGGCGGTCGCGGTGGACTGCGCGGCCTCCGGCAGGGCGACAATGGTGTCGCCGCTGGCAGCTGACCACTGCACCTCCTCCGCACCGTGGGTCAGCACGGTCAGACGATCGGCGCGCGCCTGCGTAAGCGGCGGTACCAGGGTGAAGTACAGCAGCCCACTGACGGCGATCTGCAGTGCCAGCAGCGCGGCCAGGTGCGGGGCGCTGCGACGCGGTCCGCGCCGCTGCTGCCAGAGCAGGCGCGCGCTGCCGATCAGCGCGATGGCCAGCAGCGCCAATGCGATCCAGCGTGACTCGATCATCGCGCGCCCTCCAGGGCATCCAGGTACGACTGCCCCATCCGATCGGGTGCGGCGCGCCGCGGCACCTGCGGTGATGGACGCAGCAATGCGCGCCACAGCTGCGCACGCAGGGTCTGCCGACACGCGCTGCAGTCCGGGGCGATGCGCAGTTCTTCGATCGCCGCCGCCAGGCTGAGCGGGTCGGTCAGGCGCGTTTCATTGCGGCGCAGCCATCGGGTCAGCGCATCCAGATCGGGCACGGTCTCGGTCGCGCCCAGTTGCTGCCATACCGCCACGATGGCGGTATCCGGTGCGTCCAGTGCGCGGATCGGCAGCGTGCGGCTGGCGAGGTCGGCGCGGTTGCCGCTCATGCGTCGGCCTTCGTCGATCGGTGGCAGTTCCGGGCCGACCCGCGCCAGGTAGATGCGCTCGGCCTGCTGGACCTGCTTGATGAAGGCCAGCGCTTTGTTGGCATAGGGCAGCGCGGCCTCCGGACGGCCCTGGCGCAGCTCGCCTTCGGAGGACCACATCTGGTCCAGCGCGGCCTTCAGCGTGGCGCGCGTCTGTGGGTCGAGCAGGGTGGCGGCTTCGGCGTGATCATGGGTGTGGCCGTACTCGGACAGCACGTCGGTGGCGCTGCCGAATACCGGTGGGCTGCCGGTCTGCGCGCTGCCGTGGTCATGCGCGTCGCCACCGGCCTTGTCGTCGTCGTGATCGTGATCGGGCGGTGTGTCGCTGGTCGGCAGCGCATCGCTGGTGGGCGGTGGCTTCGCGCCGCCCTCGCTCTCCTCGCCCAGGAACTGGCCATAGCGCAGGCGCAGGATGCGCTGGTCCACGCCGATCGCATCGGCGCGCCGGGTGAATTCTTCCGGCGGCAACTGCCGGCGCCGTTTGATCAGCGCTTCGGCGTCGATGATGATCTGGCGCTGGCTGCGGAAGTACGCCGGCAGGGTCTTCTTGACCATGCCCTCCAGTTCGGCGCCCTGCACCTGCTCGGCACTGGGCAGGCGCAGGATCAGGCTGGTGCTCTGCGCAGCCTGCGGCGTGGGGGCGTGGTTGTCGCGCACCTGCAACTGCGCGATCACATCATTGCCCGGCGCCGCGCCGAGCGCGGCCAGGTCCAGCGTGCGTGCGAAGCGGCGCAGTGCCGGTGCACCGCTGCCGGACAACGTCAGCGTCTGCTCGCGGAAGGTGATGTTCTCGCCGCTGCCCTGGGCCAGGGTGATCTTCAGCTGGGCATCGGCGGCGACACCGTAGTCATCGCTGGCCTCGAACTGCAGGGCCCACTGGCGCTGTCCCGGCGTGCCCAGCACCAGCGTGCGGTCCGGGACGATCACGCGCACGTTCGGTGGCCGATCGGGCAGCACATCCAGACGGTAAAGGCGTTGTTCGCGCAGCGCCGGTTCGGTGACCACGCGGTACAGCGCGGCGCGGTCCGCGTTCCAGGTGCCGGTCCATTCCTCGCCGGTGCGCACCAGCGCCATGCGTCGGCCATCGTGGAACTGCAGGGCGACCTGCGTGGGCTGCGCGGAAAAGCGCAGCGACCACTGCAGCCCACTGCCCTGCGCGACCTTGGCGTCCAGCGTGGTCTGCACGCGGGCCGGCTGGCCGGTGTAGGCCGGGGCTGTGATCGCCAGGCGCGTGGATTGCAGGCGCGGCGGCAGTGCAGCGGTAGCGGCGGGCGGCGATGACAGGGACGGCATCACGTTGCCGCCGACACTGCGCGGCCAGCCCAGCACCAGTGCGATCACCACCAGTCCCAGCAACCACGACACCGCCATCCAGCGCCGTGGCCAGCGCGGCCGCAGCTCGGGAATGGATGCCTGCAGCGCGGCCGTTACCCGCGCCTGCTGGCGCTGCTGCAACGGGTTGAGCGTGGCCGCATCGGCAAACAGCAGGTCGGCGCTGTCCTGGACGATGCGATGGGTGTCGAGCTGGCGCACAAGCCAGTGCCGGTCCAGCTGGCGACTGCGCCAGGTGGACAACGCCACGCTGGCCAGCAGGCTGATCAGCAGCACTACCGTGGCGCTATCGAAGCCGCCCACGCGCAAGGTAAGCGCGGTGGCGGCAAGCGCCAGTGGCAGCGCGAGCAGCAGCGTGGCCCACCACTGGCGCCGCCGCGCGCGCTGCCAGCTGCGCTGCAGCAGGGGGCTCATGCCGGCACCCCGCGACGTGGCGACGTCGCCAGCCAGCGTTCCAGCGCGAACAGCAGCACGATCAGCCCGAGCAGCCACGGCGCGAGGTCCAGCGGTTGCGGCGCGGGTGCGTGGGCTCCGGTCAACGGTGCATGCGCGGCGGCGGCCACCCACTGCGGTGCGGCGGGTGGTCGTGCAAGGGCTAGCAGCTGTTGCGGAAAAGCCGGATCTTCGAGGATCGGCAGTGTCGAAGGAGTCATCGCAGCATGGAAGCGCAGGAGGCGACCGTTGCCGACGCGGCGCTCGCTGATGGCCGCCTGCCCCTGCGCGTCGCGCAGCACCACCGTTTCGGCAGCCGCGCGCGTTACGGGCTGCGTGACCAGCAGCGTGCCGCCACCGTCCAGCCATGCCTGCCACGTAGGCGGCAGCGGCGCGGCGGACAACCACACGCCGATCTCGCCCTGCACCGGCGCTGCGTCCGTGGCGGCAGCCAAGGGTTGGCCGGACCACGCCCGCTGGACCGCGTTGAGGACGCGCTGGGCCGGTGCATCGGCCTCTCCGCCGAGGCGCAGTCGCGGCGCACTGCTGGTTGCGTCTGGCGCGGCCGGCACTGTGCGTGCGATGGGGCGCCACTGCACCGGGCGCGACAGGCGCGGGCGCTGCGCATCCGCGCCGGGCATCCGGTCCGGGACGTAGACGGTCAGCGGTGCACCGGCCGGCAGCTGCTGGTCCAGTTCGCGAAGCAGGCTGGACAGTGGCTGCGTGGCGCTTGGTGCCGGCGTATCTGTCGATGCAAAACCGGGCGACAGCCAGCGCCAGTCCGCCTCCGGCTGCTGCGCGCGCAGCGCCGCGGCATCCAGGCCGGGTGCCACGGCGATCACCGCGTGGGTATCGGGCGCGCTGCCCTGCAGGACCGGTCGCGCCAGCAGCAGGGCCAGCGCGGCCAGCAACAGCAGGCGCACCAGCAGCAGCGGCCATTCGTCGAAACGGATGCGCTGGCGCGGCCGTACCTTGGCGCGCAGCCAGCGCAGCGCGGCGAAATCCAACGGCGCGTAGTGATGACGGCGGGCCAGATGCACCAGTAGCGGCACCAGCCACGCGGCCAATGCCAGCAGACCCAGCGGGAACAGCAGCGCCAGGTTCATGCGCCGCTGCCCGGGCCGAACAGCAGCCGCAGCGGTGCATCCAGCGGCTGGTCCATGTAGCCCACGGCGTGCGCGATGCCACTGGCATGCAGCCGCGCCTGTAGCGCGTGCTGTGCCTGGCCGAAGCGCGCCAGGTAGTCGGCGCGGATCACCCGTCCATCGCCGAGCAGCTCCTCACCGGTCTCCGGATCGCGGAAGCGGTGGCCGTCGGTGAACGGAAAATCGCGTTCGTCGGCACTGAGCAGCTGAATCTGCAGCACCTCGCGGCGGGCGGCCGCCAGGCGTTCCAGCAGCACGATGCCGGCCTCGTCGAAGCCATCGCCGAGTGCCACCAGCAGGTCACCGGCCTGCACGCGCTCCCAGACCGGGCGCAGCGTGTCGACCGCCGGCCAGCCGCCCTGCGCCTGCAACTGGCGCAGCATCAGGTGCACGCGGTCGCGCTGGCGCGGGCCGCTGCCGGCCGGCACCAGCTGCACGCCGAGCCCGTTGACCGCGATCACCCCGAAACGATCGCCCTGCTGCAGCGCCAGTTCGACCACGCAGGCGGCGGTGGCGCAGGCCTGGTCCAGGCGCGACCACGGCGGCCGCGCGCGATCACGCTGCGCGGCCGACGCAGTGGCATCGATCAGCACCCAACTGGTGATCGGGCTTTCGCGCTCGGACTCGCGCACGAAGAAGCGGTCCGAACGTGCATACAGCTTCCAGTCGATCTGGCGCAGCTCGTCGCCCGGTTCGTAGGCGCGGTACTGCGCGAACTCCAGGCCGGCGCCGCGGCTGCGGCTGGCGTGTTGGCCGATGCCATGCGCACCGCGTGCACGCCGCGGCAGCAGACGCAGCGCCTTCAGGCGGCTGCGCACATCGGCGGGGAGGGCGATCGGGGCGTGCGGGGTCATGCTCAGGCCGGGAACGGCACGGCCTGCAGCAATGCGGCGATCACATCGTCGGCGCCCTTCTGCTCGGCTTCGGCGGCGAAGGACAGCAGCAGGCGATGGCGCATCACTGGCGCCACCAGCGCCTGCACGTCCTCGCGGGTCGCGGCGAAGCGGCCCTGCAGCAGCGCGCGGGCCTTGGCCGCCAGCACCAGCGATTGCCCGGCGCGGGGACCGGCGCCCCATTTGATCCACTGGTTGACCGCCTCCGGTGCGACCGGGCCCGGTCGGCTGGCGCGCACCAGCCGGGTAATCCAGGTGAGCACGTCCTCGCTCACATGTACCTGGCGTACCGCCGCCTGCAGGGCCAGCACGTCCTCGGCATCCATCACCTTGGGCACCGTGCCACTGGCGCTGCCGGTGGTCTGCAACAGGATGTCGCGCTCTTCCTGCTCGGTCGGGTAATCCACCCGCACGTGCAGCAGGAACCGATCCAGCTGCGCCTCGGGCAGCGGGTAGGTGCCGGCCTGTTCGATCGGGTTCTGCGTGGCCAGCACGAAGAACGGCGCCGGCAGGGTGTAGGTGGTGCCCGCATAGCTGACCGTGCGCTCCTGCATCGCCTCGAGCAGTGCGGCCTGGGTCTTGGGCGGGGTGCGGTTGAGTTCGTCGGCCAGCAGCAGGTGGGTAAAGATCGGCCCCTGCTGGAAGCGGAAATGGCGATGTCCGGTGCCATGGTCTTCTTCCAGCAGCTCGGTGCCGAGGATGTCGCTGGGCATCAGGTCCGGGGTGAACTGCACACGCCGGAACTGCAGCTCCAGCGCCTGGCCCAGCGAGCGCACCAGCAGCGTCTTGCCCAGCCCCGGCGCGCCTTCGAGCAGGCAGTGGCCACCGGCCAGCAGCCCGATCAGCAGTTGTTCCACCACCGCGTGCTGGCCGACCACGGCCTGGCCCAACGCGGCGCGCAGCTGCTGCAGTTTGGGAAGAAGGGCATCAAGGCTGTCGGTCGTCATAAGGCACTCGCAGAAAATCGTCATAAGGCCACGCCATGCGTGGCTGAAAATGCAGGAAGAAACCTAACTGTTCAACGCATACATCACGATGTTGACCGCAAAGCGGGTGTTGTCTTCGGCCAGGAAGCGCTTGTTGCGCCAGTCGTAGTCCCACTCACAGCCGTAATCCTTGTTGCTGTAAAGCACGCCCAGGCGACCATCGACCTCGATGCCCTTGAGGTAGTCATGGACCAGGTCGTCGCCCCAGCCATTGAGTTCGAAACCGGTGGCCGGCGGGCCCTCGGGGAAGCGGAAAAAACTGCGGTACAGCGCATGGCTGTTGGGCAGCTTCTTCAACGCGGCCGGGCCGAACAGCTTGGCCATCTGCGCTTCAAAGGACGTGGCGAACAGCCCGTCGATGTCATGGTTGCAGTCATCGACCAGCACAAAGCCGCCGTTGCGCACGTAGCGCACGAAGTTCTGCCGCTCGGCGGCGTTGAACTCCACCAGCTTGTGCCCGGCCAGGTAGCAGAACGGCGCCTCCAGCATGCGCGGGTCGGACAGGGCGATGACGTGCTCAGTCGGGTCCACGCGCAGGGAGGTGTAATCGATCAGCGAGGTGATCACGTTGGACGGCATGCGCGCATCCACGTCCCAGTCGCCGGAGTCGTACTTGAGGCGGGTGAACCAGAAGTCGTAGCGACCGGCCTGGGCGCGCGCCAGTGAGGGCAACGCCGCGAGTGCGGCGCTGCCCAGCATCAGGCGCAGGAACTGCGCGCGGTTCATCCGTGCATCAGACCGCGTCGGAGAGCGAGGTGAAGGTGAAATCGCGCAGCTTCATCGGCGGAATCATCATCACAAAGTTCGACTCGTCACCGGCCACGCGCACCGGCTTGCCCAGTTCTTCGATGTTGTTGAGCATGATCACCGGCGACTCGTTGAAGCGGAAATTCTTCACCGGGTACTTGATCTGGCCGTTCTCGATGTAGAAGGTGCCATCGCGGGTGAGGCCGGTGAGCAGCACGGTCTGCGGATCGACCATGCGGATGTACCAGGTGCGGGTGACCAGAATGCCCTTCTGGGTGCCACGGACCAGCTCGGCGGTGCTCTTGTCGCCGCCGCTCATCAGCAGGTTGCCCGGACCGGCATTGGCGGTCTTGCCCTGTTTCTGCGCCCAGAAGCGCGAGTACTCCAGGTTGGCGATCTTACCGTTCTCGATGATCGGCAGCTTGGTACGCGGCATCCCTTCGTTGTCCCACGGCAGGACCGCGGCTTCAGGGTGCCAGGGATCGGCATGCATGTTCACGCGCGGGTCGTAGACCTGCTCGCCGAGCTTGTTGCCGCCGCCCTTCTTGGACAGGAAGCTGCGGCCTTCGTCGGCCGAGCGGGCGCTGAAGAAGTTCATCATGAAGCTGATCAGGCCGGCGGCCGCGGCCGGTTCCAGGATCACCGTGTACTTGCCCGGCTCCAGCGCCTTGGCTTCCTGCGATTCGGTGGCCTTGCGCATCGCGATCTGGATGTCCTGCTCGGCCTTGAAGTCGGCGGCATCCTGGAGGTTGCGGCCCACCCAGCCCGAGCCACGACCGTCTTCGGTACGCACGGTGCAGGTGTAGTCGAAGTTGGTGGTGCGCTGGTAGCCAAAGTTGCCGTTGCTGTTGGCCGTGGCCTGGAAGCCCTGGCCGTCTTCCAGGAAACCGGCGGCGATCAGGCCGTGGCCCCGGCACGGGGCGATCGAGTCGGCGGCGACCTTGGCCCGGAACGCCGGATCGATGGCCGCGGTGGACGCGCTGAAGGTCGGGCTGGGCGTATAGGTCTGCTTGCCGATGGCCGGCATGAACTCCGGGTTTTCCGGGGCCAGGCGGGCCAGGTCTTCGGCACGGCGCACCACGCGTTCCAGCGCGGCGTCGTCGAACTCGTTGATCGAGGCGGTGCCCACGCGCTTGCCGAAGGCGACGGTGACGGCCAGTTCGGTGTTGTCCACGATGCCGCTGGTGGAGACGTTGTTGAGCGCGAAACGGATGTTGCCGTCGATCGCGCCGGCCAGCACGGCGGTGCACTCATCGGCCTTGGACAGCGCGATGACCTTGTCGAGGATGGCCTTGGCCTGGGCTTCGGTGAAGATACTCATGGATTGGGGCTCCTGACCGCTCAGCCGAGGCTGCGCGCGGTGTTGATGACGTTGATGCCGTTGAAGCGCGCGGTGGACGAACCATGCGAGACCGCCGAGACCTGGCCCGGCTGGCCCTTGCCGTCGAAGAACGAGCCGCCCAGGCGGTAGTCGCGTTCATCGGCCACGGCACTGCAGGCGTTCCAGAACTCGGGCGTGCGGATCTGGTACGCCACGTCTTCGAGCATGCGGGTGATCTTGCCGTTCTTGATCTCGTAGAACAGCTGGCCACCGAACTGCGCGTTGTAGCGCTGCTGGTCGATCGAGAACGAGCCGTCGCCGATGATGTAGATGCCGTTTTCGACATCCTTGACCATGTCAGCCACGCTCAGCGGAGTCTTGCCCGGCGCCATGGAGACATTGGCCATGCGCTGGAACTGCACGCTGGACCAGGAGTCGGCATAGCAGCAGCCATCGGAGGCGGTCTTGCCGAGGATATGGGCCTGGTCGCGGATGGTCTGGTAGTCCACCAGCTTGCCTTCGCTGATCAGGTCCCAGCGCTTGGTCTTGACGCCTTCATCGTCGTAGGCCACCGCGCCGAGGCTGCCCGGCTGGGTCTTGTCGGCGAAGATGTTGACCTTGTCGCTGCCGTACTGGAAGTGCTGTTCGCGCTTGTCCAGGGTGGCGAAGCTGGTGCCGGCGTAGTTGGCTTCGTAGCCGAGCACGCGGTCCAGTTCCAGCGGATGGCCGATCGATTCGTGGATGGTCAGCCAGGTGTGCGACGGGTCCAGGATCAGGTCGTACTTGCCTGGCTTCACCGACGGTGCCTTCAGCTTCTCCTGCGCCTGTTTGGCCGCGGCGATCGCATCTTCCTTCATGTCGTAGGAGGAACTGTAGTTGACCACGCCGTTGGGCGTGAGCACCTTGCCGGCCGCGGCGCCGTCCAGGTACTCGTAGCCCATGCCCATCGGCGAGGACAGGCCTTCGCGGGTCCGGAACTTGCCGCTGGCCTTGTCGATGGCGGTGATCGTCATCGGTGCCCAGATGCGGTGCACGTCCTGGTCGATGTAGGAGCCATCGGTGGAGGCGAAGTACTTCTGTTCGTTGACCAGGAACAGCATCGAATTGACGAAGCTGGCCCCGGCGGCCAACGCGGCGGCGTTGACGTCCAGCAGCAGGTCTACCTTTTCCTTGATCGGCACGTCCATGGCGTTCTTGCGGATCGGTGTCTTCCAGCTCACTTCCCCCACGCCCGGCGCGGCGGCCAGCTGTACCGGCGCGGTCTGCACGCCGGCGTTGGCCTTGGCGATCGCCGCAGCCTGCTGGGCGGCACGGGCCACATCGGCGGTGCCCAGCTGGTTGGTGGCGGCAAAGCCCCAGGCGCCGTTGACGATCACGCGGATGCCCACACCGGTGGATTCGGTGTTGACCACGTTCTGCACCTTGTCCTCGCGGGTGATCACGAACTGGCGCAGGTAGCGCCCGATGCGCACGTCGCAGTAAGTGGCGCCGGCCTGGCGGGCGGCGGCCAGCGCCGCATCGGCCAGGCGCTTCTTCAGCCCCAGGTCCAGGGTGCTGTGCAGCTGTTCGGCGGCAATCACCTTGCCGAAGAACGACGGCACGATCAGGCCGCCTGCGGTAAGCCCGGTCAGGGCAAGGAAGTCACGTCTTTGCAAGGCAGCTCTCCACGTTGGTGTGGGGGGGCGGGGAAACGGCGACGGTGCGGGACAGGTTCATCCCAGACTGCGCGCGGTGTTGATGATGTTGATGCCATTGAAACGGGTGGTGGACGAACCGTGCGACACGGCCGAGACCTGGCCCGGCTGGCCCTTGCCGTCGAAGAACGAACCACCGAAACGGAAGTCGCGCGCATCGCAGATCGCGCTGCAGGCATTCCAGAACTCCGGCGTGCGGATCTGGTAAGCGGCATCCTCGACCATGCCGGTGATCTCACCGTTCTTGATCTGGTAGTACAGCTGGCCGCCGAACTGCGCGTTGAAGCGCTGCTGGTCGATCGAGTACGAGCCGCGGCCGTGGATGTAGATACCGTTCTCCACGTCTTTGATCATCTCGGCCACGCTCAGCGGCGCCTTGCCCGGGGCCAGCGACACATTGGCCATGCGCTGGAACTGCACGCTGGACCACGAGTCGGCGTAGCTGCAGCCGTGCGATTCGGTCTCGCCCAGCAGGTGCACCTCGTCGCGGGTGGCCTGGTAGTTCACCAGGATGCCGTCCTTGACCAGGTCCCAGCGCCTGGTCTTGACCCCTTCATCGTCGTAGCCCACCGCACCCAGGCTGCCGGGGGCAGTCTTGTCGGCGAAGAAGTTGACCCGCTCGCTGCCCCAGCGGAAGCCGGCGTCGCGCTTGTCCAGCGTGGCGAAGCTGGTGCCGGCGTAGTTGGCTTCGTAGCCGAGCACGCGGTCCAGTTCCAGCGGATGGCCGACATTCTCGTGGATGGTCAGGAACAGGTTGGACGGATCCAGCACCAGGTCGTACTTGCCCGGCTTCACCGACGGTGCCTTGAGCTTCTCGCGCGCGTGCCGTGCAGCGGCGATGGCGTCTTCGACCGGGTCATAGGAGTCGCGGTAAGCGGTGATGCCGCCGGGAAGTGCGATCTTGCCGCTGGCATCGCCATCGAGGAATTCGTAGCCCATGCCCATCGGCGAGGACAGCCCGGCGCGGGTGCGGAACTTGCCACTGGCCTTGTCGATCGCGGTGGCGGTGAACGGCAGCCAGATCCGGTGCACGTCCTGGTCGATGAAGGAGCCATCGCTGGAGGCGAAGTACTTCTGCTCGTTGACCAGGAACAGGGTGGAGTTGATGAAATTGGCGCCCGCGTTGAGCGCGGCGGCATTCAAGCCCAGCAGCAGGTCGACCTTGTCCTGGATCGGCACGGCCATGGCGTTCTTGCGGATGGGCGTCTTCCAGCTCACCTCGCCGACCCCCTGCACCGGCGCCAGCTGCACCGGACGGGTCTGGATGCGCGCGTTGGCCCGGGCGATGGCGGCGGCCTGCTCGACCGTGGCCAGCACCGCGGCCGGGGTCTGCTGGTGGGTCGCGGCAAAACCCCAGGCCCCGTTGACGATCACCCGGATGCCAATACCCGAGGACTCGCTGTTGGTGATGTTCTGCACCTGCGCTTCGCGGGTGATCACCGCCTGGTTGAGATACCGGCCGATGCGCACGTCGCAGTAACTGGCACCGGCACGCCTGGCCGCGGCCAGCGCGGCCTCGGCCAGCGCCTTGTTGCGGCCCACGTTGCCAGGCTCGAGCAGCTGCTCGGCGGCGATCAGGCGGGAGTGCGGCAGCATCAGGCCAGCCAGGCCCATGCCAGACAGCGTCAGAAACTCACGGCGTTGCACAGCTTGCGATTCCCCGGGGTACGGTCGGCGGCAGGTCGCCGGCGACAGTGGACAAGTCTTTGACTTTCGGTGGCTACCGGGAGTGGCACAAGTGACTCCGGTCATGGTTGGATGCACGCTGTCGAATTCATCTTGAGCCTTCCATGAGCCAGCAGCGGTGGTCCGAAGCCTGCGAACGCAACCGCGACCCGATCCTGACGGTGCTGCAGCGGCACCTGCATGACCGCCACGCGGTGCTTGAGATCGGCAGTGGCACCGGCCAGCACGCCGCGTATTTCGCGGCGGCGCTGCCGCACCTGCACTGGCAGGCCAGCGACCATCCGGAGCATGTGCCCGGCATCGCCGAGCGCCTGGCCACCGCCGCGCTGCCCAATGCGCCGGCACCGTGGCCGTTGCAGGCGGTGCTGGCGCCGCAGCCCGGCCTGGCACCGCTGCCCGATGCCGCGCCCGCCTTCGATGCGGTGTTCAGTGCCAATACCCTGCACATCATGAGCTGGGCGCACGTGCAGGCGTTGTTCGCCGGGTTGCCGGCGGTGATGGCGGACGACGCGCTGTTGTTCATCTACGGGCCGTTCAATTACCACGGCGAGTTCAGCAGCGACAGCAACCGCCAGTTCGATGGGTGGTTGAAGGCGCGCGATCCCGATTCAGGTATCCGCGATGCGGAGGCGGTGGACGCGCTCGCGGCCGCGCAGGGCCTGCAGCTGATCGAGGACGTGGCCATGCCCGCCAACAACCGGCTGCGGGTGTGGCGGCGGGGCTGATCAGGCCGGGAAAGTCGGCGGGCACGCCTGCTGCAGGCACGCCCGGAACGTCGCGGTTGGCAACGGTGGCGTCGAAATGGCCAACGGGCACTCGCGCCGGGACGCACGCTGAGGGTAGGATCGGGGCCGGGAGGTTGTTGTGACAACCCGGGGGAGTTTGCATGGCAGTGGCAAGACACAGGCTGGCCGGCGTGATGCTGGCGGCTGGATTGACGGCGGCGTTGGCCGCGTTCGGGGTGGCGGCGCAATCGCTGCCGGCAGTGCAGGAGTTCTATTTCGACCAGGATGCCGCCGCCGTTCCGGCGGTGGTGGTGCCTGCCGACAGCAGTGATCTGGTCGACCAGCTCATGAAGCAGCGCGAGCGCGGGCGCAGGACGCTCGACGCCACCGTACAGCTGGCGGGCGTGGCGTTCGCGCAGGGGCGCCCGGAGCTGGGCCGCAGCCTGTATGCCGAGGCCATCGGCAGCACCACGGCCACCACCGCGGCCGGACGCACGGTGCGCTGGAACTACGGCTGGGACCTGTTCCGGCTGGGTGAGGTCGACGCGGCACTGGCCCAGTGGAGCAGTGCCCAGGGTGGCCTGCGCGGCAATGCCGCGTGGGTGCCGGCCACCTACGCGCTGGCGCTGTGGACCCTCGGCCGCAAGGACGAGGCGGTGCGCTGGTATGCCGCGGCGGTCCGCACCGAGCCGCAGCAATGGAGCAGTACGGCCAACTACGCCACGCTGCTGCCGAGCTGGCGCGATAGCGAGCGCAAGACCCTGGCCGAGGTGCAGCAGGCCTGGGCGGCGCAACCGCCGGCCTGGCCCTGATCCGATCGGGGGCGGCCGCCTCGTGCGGTCGCTGTCGGTGGCAAGCGGCGCGATGAGCTTCGGCTTCGACCAAGGTCGAGGCCGTCGCCGCGTGCGCATCGGCTAGGCTGCCGCAATGGCCTTCGATGCATTCGCCCTGATCCTCAGCATGCTCGGCCTGGGCATGCTGTTCGCGCGCCTGCGCACGCTGCCCGACAACAGTGCCGAGGTCCTCAACCGCGTGGTGCTCTACGTGTGCCTGCCGGCGGCGGTGCTCACCTACGTGCCACGCCTGCATCTGGACGTGAGCCTGGTCGGGCTGATGGCCACGCCCTGGCTGCTGATGCTGGCCAGCTGGGCGCTGGTGTCGCTGGCTACGCGCCTGTGCGGATTCGCCCGCGACGTGCACGCCGTGTTGCTGATCTGCGTGACCCTGGCCAACTCCAGCTTCATCGGCTATCCGATGGTGCGCGCGCTGCTGGGCGATGCGGCCCTGCCGTACGCGGTGGTCTATGACCAGTTCGGCACGTTCGTGCTGCTGTCCACGTTCGGCTTGTACGTGATCGCCCGCTACAGCGGCGATACCCCGCCGAGCGCAGCCCAGGTGCTGGCACGCATCGCGACGTTCCCGCCGCTGTGGGCCCTGCTGTTCGCGCTGGTGCTGATGCCCGCGCAGCCGCCGGGTTGGATCGGCACCGCGCTGAAGCAGTTGGCCGATGCGATGCTGCCGCTGGTGATGCTCGCGGTGGGGCTGTCGATCCGGTTGCGGCTGTCGCGCAGCGAACTCACGCCACTGGGCATCGGGCTGCTGCTCAAGCTGCTGGTGATGCCGGCGTTGGCGGTGCCGCTGGCCTGGCTGTTCGGCCTGCACGGCACGATGCTGCAGGTCAACGTACTGGAATCGGCGATGCCGACCATGATCACTGCCGCCGCCCTGGCGATCTCGCACCAGCTGGCCCCGCGCCTGGCCGCGGCGATGGTCGGCTACGGCATCGTGTTCGCGCTGGTGACGCTGCCAGCCTGGGCGTGGCTGCTGCAGCACCCCGGGTAGAGCCGACCGTTGCTCGGCTGCTCCACCCAGGGCCACCGACACCGCACAAAACCCGGTAGAGCCGACCGTTGCTCGGCTGCTCCACCCAAGGCCACCGACACCGCACAAAACCCGGTAGAGCCGACCGTTGGTCGGCTGCTCCACCCAAGGCCACCGACAGCGCCGACCCACGACACCGCCGACCCACGAAGCAGCCGACCAACGGTCGGCTCTACGTGCCGGTGATCGGCGTTACTCGTCTGCGCTGACCGTGCGGCCGCGTGCCCATTCGCGCAGCGCGGTGACCTGCTCGGCCATCAGTACCGACAACGGACGGCTGCCGCGGATCTCCTGCATCAGCAGCTCGGTATCGAGTACGCGCGTTTCCGCATGGGCGGCATACAGCCCGGCGACCACCGCCTGTTCGATCTCCGCACCCGAGAACCCATCGCTGGCCGCAGCCAGCGCCGGCAGCGCGAAATCGTCGGCATTGAGCTGGCGCCGGCCCAGGTGCAGGCGCAGCAGTTCCACCCGGGTATTGGCGTCGGGCAGGTCGATGAAGAAAATCTCGTCGAAGCGACCCTTGCGCAGCAGTTCGGCCGGCAGCTCGTGCACCTGGTTGGCGGTGGCCACGATGAACACCGTGCTCTTGCGCTCGGCCAGCCAGGTCAGCAGGTGGCCGAGCACGCGGCGCGACACGCCCCCGTCCTCGCCGCCACTGGCCAGGCCCTTTTCAATCTCGTCGATCCACAGCACGCAGGGCGCCAGCTGTTCGGCCGAGGCCAGTGCCTCGCGCAGATTCTTCTCGGTCTCGCCGTGGTACTTGTCATACAGGCTGCCGAAGTCCAGGCGCAGCAACGGCACCCCGAAGCCGGCGGCGGTGGCCTTGGCCAGCATCGACTTGCCGCAGCCCTGCACCCCCAGCAACAGCATGCCCTTGGGCGGATCCAGCCCGGCCGGGCCCTGGCCGCCGAGGAAGATCGGGCGGCGCTGGTTGACCCAGCGTTTGAGCCGGTTGGCCCCGGCCACGTCGGCAAAGCGGGTGGTGTCGTACTCGTAATGCAGGTGGCCGGCGCGGTTGAGCAGCTCGAACTTGAGCCGGGCCAGCTGCGGCAGGTCGTCCTGGCTGAGCGCGCCGTCGGCGAAGATCAGCTGCCGCGCGATCCGCCGCGCGTCCACCATGCTCAGGCCGCGCAGGTTGTGCAGGATCTTCTTGACGGCCTCGTTGTCCACTTCCACCCGGCGCCCGCCGTTCTCGCGGGCATAGGCCTCGGCCTCCTCGCGCAGCATCTTCAGCAGCGCGTTGAGGTCGGGCAGGCGCGGGTTGAAGCGGGTTGCCAACGCCTCCAGCTCGGCCGGCAGTTCGACCTTGGCCCCGATCAGCACCAGCACGTGGGCCTGGCAGTGGCGGCGCTGGATCAGGTCGCGCAGCGCGCGCTGGTGGCTGGCGTAGCCCAGGTAGGGATGGAAATCCAGCAGCAGGTAGATGCCGCGCTGTTCGGCCTGGCGGATCATCTGCAGGGCCGAGCTGGCATCGGGCGGGCCGACCGGGTCGTCCTCGCGGTCCATGTCGATGCGGCGCAGGCCCTCGGTGATCGACCAGCGGTGCAGGGCACGCCAGACATGCATCAGGGTCTGCCGGAACAGCTCCACGATGCGACCCTCGTCCTGGGTCTCGATGATGATCAGCGGGGTGTTGGCGCGGATGAGTGCGCTCAGGTCCTGTAACTCGCTCATGCCGGCTTGCAATCCTTTGGATCGCGCACGATAGCAAAGCGCCGGGCCACGCAGGGGTTCAGCAGTGCGACTATCTCCGTCACGGAGGGCGGTGTACGCTGCGACGACGTTCCCCGGAAGCGAGGCTGGCATGAAGACGATCCTGGTAGCCGGTTCCAAGGGTGGGGTGGGCAAAACCACCGTCGCTACCCACCTGGCGGCGCATGCCGCCCTGGACGGCAAACGGACCGTACTGGCCGACGCCGATCCGCAAGGCTCCAGCACCCGCTGGGCGCAGCGCCGCTCGATGCTCGAAAGCGCCGTGCTGCCGATCGACGTGTACCGCAAGAAAAACTGGGAAAAGCTGATCCCCGACGGCACCGACCAGGTCGTCATCGACGCCCCCGCAGGTGCATTGGCCGACGATCTGGGCCACTTCCTCGATGTTGCCGATGCCGTCGTGGTCCCGGTGCTGCCCTCCGCGCTGGACATCGAAGCCATCGTCGGCTTTCTCAACAGTCTGTCCAAAGTGCCGCGCGTGCACCGCCGCGCGCTGCCGGTGGGGCTGGTGCTCAACCGCACCAAGCCGTGGACCCAGACCTCCCAGCAAGCCATGCAGATGCTGGCCGAATGGCCTTACGAGGTTGTCGCCCAGCTGCGCGACAGCCAGAGTTACGTGGTGATGGTCGGGCTGGGACGCAGCCTGTTCGATTACCGCTCCGCGCAGGTGCGCGAGCACCAGAGTGACTGGGAGCCACTGTTGAAGTGGCTGAAGAAAGCCTGATCCGGAAGAGAGCCTTTATGCGAGAACTGATCCTGCTGCGCCACGCCCACGCCGAAGCCGCCGGTACCGGCCAGGCCGACCTTGACCGCCCGTTGTCGCCCATCGGCCTGGCCGAAGCCGAAGCGGCCGGCCGCTGGCTGAAGGAAAACAACCTGCTGCCCGATTGCGTGCTGTGCTCGCCCTCGCGGCGGACCCGCGAAACCCTCGAAGCGGTCCTGGGCATTACCGGCTTCGTCGAAAAGCGCCTTGAAGACGCCGTTTACGACGCCACCCCCGGCACCCTGGCCGGCCTGATCGATGAACGTCGCGATGTCGAGCGCCTGCTGGTGGTCGGTCACAACCCCGGCCTGGAACGGTTGGTAGCGCTGATGAGCGAAGGCACCAGCAGCGACTACCGCGGCATGCCGCCCGGTGGCATCGCGGTACTGGCCTTCGACCGTGAGGCCCGCATCGAGCCCGGCGTGGGCACCCTGACCGCCTTCTGGTGGCCGTGACCCCATGACGGTAGTGCGCGCGCTGCTGGGCTGCCTGCTGGCACTGGCAGCCGACGTGGCCTGCGCCGAACCGCCGGCCGAAGCGCCCCGCCAGGTGCTGGCGTTCGATACCGCGCGCTCGCGCTTCGGCTTCGAGATCCGCACCCGGCTGGGGCAACGCATCGAAGGGGAGTTCCCGCGTTTCGAGGGGCGTATCGAGGTGCTGCCCGATGGGCGCCACCAGGTGCACCTGCGGATGTTCACCCGCTACGTGGAGATTCCCGGCAAGGACCGCTACACCGGCTGGATGCGCGGGGAGGAGTTCTTCGACTCGGCGCGCTACCCGGTGGTCGAATTCGACTCCGTCCCTTACTGGCCCGAGGTGGTGGACAAGGGCGGCGGGGTGCAGGGCCGGTTGATCCTGCGGGGGGTCAGCCACCCCGAGACGCTGCGGGTGGAACCGGCGGCCTGCCCGCGGGCCGGGTATGATTGCGACGTGGTCAGCCGCGGTACCGTGCAGCGTGGCCGGTATGGAATGGACAGCTGGCAACTAGCATTGAGTGATCGAGTGACCTTTGTATTGCGTGCGCGTCTGAGCGAGGCGCCGAAACCGTGAATCCATGGCTGCGGGTGGTACTGCTGGCAACGCTGTTGCTGGGGAGCGGCTGTGCGTCGCTGTCCAACGCCGAGCGCGAGCGCGCCGCCGGCATCGCCGTGCAGGCGCGTTCGAGCGTGGTCGACTGCACCGCGCCGGACCGTTGCGCCCTGGATTCACCCCTGCGCGCGCTCGGCGGCAAGGCATTTGCCGAGTCCACCGAGGCGGCGCCGCGCCACTACGCCACCATCATCGACGAAGGCGAGGTGTCGCTGGTCGCCCGGCTCAACCTGATCCGCAGCGCCACCCGCAGCATCGACCTGCAGACCTATATCTTCGACAAGGACGACAGCGCCCGGCTGGTGCTGGACGAACTGCTGGCCGCCGCCCGGCGCGGGGTCAAGGTACGGGTGCTGATCGACCAGCTCTCGGCGATCTCCGACCTGCAGATCCTCGGTGCGCTGGCCAGCAGCCACCAGAATTTCGAACTGCGCGTCTACAACCCGACCTTCGGCAAGGCGCGGCTGAACTACGTCGACTACGCCGCCAGCGTGCTGTGCTGCTTCCGCCGCTTCAACCAGCGCATGCACAACAAGCTGCTGGTGATCGACGATGCGCTCGGCGTGGTCGGTGGACGCAACTACCAGGACGACTATTACGACTGGGACAGCGAATACAACTTCCGCGACCGCGACGTGCTGGTGGCCGGGCCGGAAGTGCGCGAGATGGCGACCAACTTCGACGCGTTCTGGCGCGCCCCGCGCAGTGTCCCGGCCGAACGCCTCAACGATGTCGGCGCCGCCCTGCTCAAGACCGGCGCGCCGCAGATGCCGGTGCCCGACTACCGCAATCCGCAGCGGCTGCAGCGGGTCAGCGACGAGGCCAACGACCCGGGCTACGTCAGCCGTGCGTTCGTGGATACCGCCCTGGCGGTGGCCTCGGTGCGCTATGTCGCCGATCTGCCGCGCAAGCATCGCCGCGAACGCCCCAACCAACCGACCAACGGCCAGCACGTCACCGAGCCGCAGTTGGATGCGCTGATCGCCAGCGCGCAGACCGAAGTGCTGCTGCAGACGCCCTACCTGGTGCTGTCCAAGCCGGCGCGCAAGCTGTTCCGCGACCTGCGCAAGCGCGAACAGCCGCCGCGCATCGTGGTCTCCACCAACAGCCTGGCGGCCACCGACAACCCGATCGTCTACGCGCTGTCCTACAAGTACAAACGCCGCAACATGCGCGAGCTGGGCTTCAACCTTTACGAGTTCAAGCCGTTCCCGCTGGATGCCCCGGTCGATTACCGCAACCTGCTGCCGGCCCCGCTGGGCGAGGCGCCCGCCTCGGACGGCAAGCGCAGTAGCCTGATCGGGGGCAGTGCCGCCGGCAGCAACGCGCGCGGCAACGCCGGCAGCGGCAACCGCCGCAGTGCCGATGCCAGCCCCCCGGTGGACCTCGGCACTGCTCCGGGCACCGCTGCCGCGGCCGACCCGGTCCGGCGCCAGCCCACGCCTGGACCGGCCGCGCGCCGCCGCACCGACGGCAGCGTGGTCGAACGTCGCGTACTGCGTGCCGAAACCCGGCCCTCGTTCCTGGGCACCAAGGCGGTCAACAAGCCGCTACCGGTCACCCGTACCGGCGCGCGCATGGGCCTGCATGCCAAGTCGATGGTGGTGGACCGCCGCATCGGCGTGATCGGCACGCACAACTTCGACCCGCGCAGCGAGAACTACAACACCGAAGGCGCGGTGATCATCGACGACCCGGTGTTCGCCGAGGCCCTGGCCCAGAGCATCCTGCGCGACATCCACCCGCAGAACTCGTGGACGGTCGCGCCGCGGATCAAGCCGCCGGTGCTGTCGGGCCTGAACTACAGCGTCGGCAAGGCGTCCGAAGCCCTGCCGGTGCTGGATTTCTGGCCGTGGCGCTACGCCACCGATTACGAATTCCAGCCCGGTCCGAACTGTCCCGAACCGCTGCGTCGCCAGGACAAGGATTTCCACACCTGCTACGTCTCGGTCGGTGACTTCCCCGAGGTCAACGTCGGCCCGAAGTGGCTGCTGGTGCGCATGCTGACCGCCTTCGGCGCCGGCCTGGTGCCCATCCTGTAATTTTCTCGTCGCACGGAGACGCCGCATGGCCCAGGTATTCCGCGAAGCGGTGTCGATCGAGGCACTCAACGCACTCAGCCGCAACACCCTGATCGAACACCTCGGCATCGCCTTCACCGCAGCAGGGGACGACTGGATCAGCGCGACCATGCCGGTCGACGAACGCACCCGCCAGCCCTACGGCATCCTGCACGGCGGTGCGTCGGTGGTGCTGGCCGAAACCCTCGGCAGCAGCGCCGGCAACCTGTGCGTGGATACCCGCGCGCAGGTCTGCGTGGGCCTGGAGATCAACGCCAACCACATCCGTGCGATGCGCAGCGGCGTGGTCACCGGCACGGCGCGTGCGGTGCACGTGGGCCGCAGCACGCAGGTGTGGGACATCCGTATCGAAGACGACGGCGGACGCCTGGTGTGCACCTCGCGGTTGACCCTGGCCGTGGTGCCGGCGGTCCGCCCCGGCTGATCGATCCAACGCGTGGATGCTGTGTTGCGCCGGCCATCCCAGTGCGCCAGCGCATGGTCGGCGCCGGCGCCGTGCCGCAACCGGGCACCCGCTTGACCGCCTGCGGCGTCTGGCCCTGCATTGCCATCGATTTGTCCGTTTTCGGCTGGCAGAGCCTGCGGCGCTCGGGTATCGTGCGCAGATGACTTCCCCCACCCCGGCCTCACGTGGCGGCGTGGCGCGTGTGTGCCGTTATCTGTACCGCGTACCGCTGCTGCTGGTCCACCTGTTGCTGTTCCTGCCGATTTTGCTGATCGCCATGCTGCCGCCGTGGGGACGCATGCGCGTGGGCAGCCGCCTGTTCGAACATGCCGCGGTGAACCTCTGGTCCACTGGCCTGATGTGGATCTTCGGCTTCCGCTTGCACCGGATCGGTACGCCGCTGCCGGGCGCGGTGCTGTTCGTGGCCAATCACGTCAGCTGGGTCGACATCAACATGCTGCACAGCCAGCGCATGATGGGCTTTGTGGCCAAGCGCGAGATTGCCAGCTGGCCGGTGGTCGGCTGGTTGGCCGCGCGCGGCCAGACCATCTTCCACCAGCGCGGCAGTACCGAGTCGCTCGGTGGGGTCATGCAGGAAATGGTGGTGCGCCTGCGCGAGGGCAAGGCGGTGGGCGTGTTCCCGGAAGGGCGTACCCGTGGTGGCCATGATGTGGGCCCGTTCCATGCGCGCATCTTCCAGGCAGCGGTCGAAGCCCAGGTCCCGGTGCAGCCGGTGGCGCTGCGTTACGGTTGGCGTGGCGATGCCCAGGCCATCGTAGCGTTCGGCCCGGGCGAGAGCTTCTTCGCCAATTTCCTGCGCCTGCTGGGGGAACCGGCACGCCGTGCCGAAGTACATTTTCTGGCGCCCATCGGAACCCAGGATCTGGAAGGCCGTCGCCGCATCGCGGAAACCTCGCGTGCGCGCATCCTGGCGGCGATGTCCGCCGAGTAGTGCATGGCGGCCCTTCACGCGCCAGCGTCGCAGCCGGGAGCAGTCTGCCGCCCATGTTGACCGCTGCCGACTACCTCCCGCCGCGTTGGCTGCGCAATCCGCACCTGCAGTCCATGCTCAGCTCCAGCCGCATGCGCATGCAGCGTGGGCTGACGTTGCTGGCCGCCACCGGCGCGGTCACCGAAGAACTGATCCTGGACGGCGGCCAGGGCGTGCGGCTGCAGGGCTGGCACAGCCATGTCCAGGGCCGCGAGCCGATCGGCATGGCGCTGCTGCTGCACGGCTGGGAAGGCAGCGCCGAGTCCAGCTACATGCGCATGACCGCCGCGCGCATGCTCGAAGAGGGCTTCGACGTGGTCCGGCTGAACTTCCGCGACCACGGCAACACCCATCACCTCAATCCCGGCATCTTCCATTCCAACCGCATCGATGAAGTGGTGCAGGCCGCCGGTGACATCGCCCGGCGCTGGCCGCAGCTGCCGCTGGTGGCGGCCGGCTATTCGCTGGGCGGCAACTTCGTGCTGCGCCTGGCGCTGCGCGCACCTTCTGCCGGCGTCCCGCTGCGCCGGGTGGCCTCGGTCTGCCCGGTGCTCGATCCGGCCATCACCATGGAGAGCATCGAGAACGGCCCGGCGATGTATGACTGGTACTTCCGCCGCAAGTGGGCCGGCTCGCTGCGGCGCAAGCGTGATCTGTTCCCCGAGTTGAGCGATTGGGACGACCAGGTACTCAAGCTCGACATCCGCGCGCTCACCGCGTGGCTGGTCGAGCACCATACCGATTTCGGCTCGCTGCAGGCCTACTTCGATGGCTACTCGATCGCCGGCGACCGCCTGGCCGAGCTGACCGTGCCGGCCGACATCCTGATGGCCAAGGATGACCCGGTCATCCCCTTCGCCACCTTCAACGGCTGGCGCCTGCCCGCCCACGCCCACCTGGAAATCGCCCCGTGGGGCGGCCATTGCGGCTTCCTGGAGAACTGGCGAGGCGATGGTTTCTCCGAGCGCTGGGTCGCGCAGCGCCTGCGCATCGAAACCGTCGGCTGACCTCGCCCGGGGGTTGGGCACCCCGACCACGGTGCGCCGCATGACGTGTTCTACAATCGGGGTTTGACCCCAAGCTGGACCGTCATGCAAGACAAGATTCTCCAAGCCCTGCGCCGCAATGCGGCCGACGAAGCCGTGCAGCTTGCGCGGCAATGGACCAGTGCCGAGCCGGAGCAGCCGCAGGCGCACCGCTGGCTGGCCCTGTCGCTGCAACAACAGGGCCAGTTCGATGCCGCCCTGGACAGCCTGCAACAGGCGCTGGCGCTGGCCCCGGACAACCCCGATCTGCACCTGCAGCACGCCGGCCTGCTGCTGGCGCTGCGCCAGTTCGAGGCGGCCGGTTCGGCGCTGGACCGCACCGCCACGCTCAACCCCAACGAGCTGACCGCCTACCTGATGCAGGCGCACATGGCGCTGGCCCGCAACGACGTGGACGAGGCCGAGAAGATCACCCGCACCGCCAGCCGCGTGGATGAAGACCACCCCGAGCTGGCCGCGTTGAACGGCATGATCGCGCTGCGCCGCGGCGAGGGCGACCGCGCGGTGGCCCTGCTGTCGGCCGCCGCCCAGGCCCTGCCCAACGATCCGCGGGTGCTGTACGCGCTGGGCTTTGCCTACCTGGGCAAGGACATGCTGGCCTTCGCCGAGCAGGCGTTCCGCCGCGTGCTGGACCTCAGCCCCGCACTGACGTCGCTGCAGGGCCTGCTGGTGCAGCTGCAGGTCCGCCAGGGCAACACCGATGGCGCCGCAGCGACCATGCGCCAGATCCTGGCCACGGCCGAGGGCGACACCCCGGCCATGCGCCGCCTGGCCGGCGAGCTGGAGCTGCAGTCCGGGCAGCCGCTGCAGGCACTGGAACACCTGCTGCCGGTGCTGGAGCAGACCCCCGCCGATCGCCAGACCCTGCAGCTGCTGCTGATGGCCTGGCAGCGCCTGGGCCGCGAACAGCAGGCGCGTGACACCCTCGATGCGCTGCTGGAGACCCACCCGCAGCTGCACGACCTGTGGCTGGCACGGCTGTCCATCGAAGCGGTGGGCAGTGCCGGATCGGTCGCGGTGGCCGAGCGCTGGCTGCAGGCCATGCCCGAGCACCTGCCGGCGATGGAAACGCGCCTGCGCCTGCACGACATGGCCGGCGAGAACGACGCCGCCGAAGCCGTGGCACGGCGCATCGTGGCCATCGAACCGGGCCGCGCCAGCGGCGAAACCCGCATCGTCGAGGCGCTGATGGCGCGCGACCCTGCTGCTGCAGTGGCGCGCGTGCAGGCCATCCATGACACCGCCGAGGACGCCGCCAAGCCGAGCCTGCGCGCGTGGCTGGGGTCGGTGCAGCACGAGGCCGGCCAGCACGCCGATGCCCTGCGCACGTGGGTCGAGCTGCACGTGGCCGAGGCCAGCCAGCGCCTGCCGCTGCCGCCGCAGGCCAAGGCCCCGCTGAGCTGGCCGGAGATCGGCACGATCAGCGAAGACAACACCGCCCGCCCGATGTTCGTCTGGGGCGCGCCCGGCTCCGGCGTGGAGCGGGTGATCGCCGCGATCGCCGCCGCCAGCCCGGTGCTGCGTGGCGACCGCTACGGGCCCAATCCGCCCGACGACGCCTTCCAGAATTACCACACCCTGCAGGACCTCTCGACCGGCAAACTCAGCCCGGAGCGGCTGGTGGAGCAGTGGCGTGAGCAGATGCCGTCGCGCGGTCTGGCCGACGCCAACCTGATCGACTGGCTGCTGTGGTGGGACAACGCCCTGCTGTGGGCGCTGCGCCCGCAGCTGCCCGAAGGCCGCCTGCTGCTGGTGCTGCGCGACCCGCGCGACATGCTGCTGCACTGGCTGGCCAACGGCGCGCCGGCACCGCTGGCGGTGACCTCCATCAACGAGGCGGCCGAGTGGCTGGCCCGCGCGCTGACGCAGGTGGCCACCCTGCACGAACAGGACCTGTACCCGCACGCGCTGGTGCGCATCGACGACATCGGCAACGATCCGGCGGTGATGGCCGAGCATCTGGGCCGGCTGCTCGGCACGCGCCTGCCGCCGGCGCCGACGCTGGGCCCACCGCGCATGCCGAGTGGGGAATGGCGCCACTACCGCGAGCTGATGGCCCCGGCGTTCGCGTTGTTGACCCCGGTCGCCGTTCGCCTTGGTTACCCGGAACAGTGAGGACTCTCCCATGCGCCTGAGCAGTACCAGCTTCCACAACGGCCAGCCGATCGCGGCCGAATTCGCCGCCGGCGATGCCAACGGTTTCGCCGCCAACCGCAACCCGCAGCTGGCCTGGAGCGAGGTGCCCGAGGGCACCCGTTCGTTCGCGTTGCTGTGCATCGACCCGGACGTGCCGACGGTGCCGGAAACGGTCGGTCGCCACGATTGCAGCGTGCCGCGCGACCAGCCGCGCGCGGATTTCGTGCACTGGGCGATGGCCGACATCCCTGCCAGCGTGCACGACATCGCCGCCGGCAGCTGCAGCGAGGGCTTCACGGTCAAGGGCAAAACCGCACCGGCCGGACCCGCCGGCGCGCGCCAGGGCCTGAATGATTTCACCGGCTGGTTCGCCGGCAATCCGGACATGGCCGGGCAGTACCTGGGCTATGACGGCCCGTACCCGCCGTTCAACGACGCGCGCATGCACCGGTATTTCTTCCGTGTGTTCGCCCTCGACGTGGCGCAGCTGGACCTGCCCACCCCGTTCACCGGCGCCGATGTGCACCGTGCGATGCACGGCCACGTGCTGGCCGAAGCGGCGCTGCATGGCACCTACACGTTGAACCCGGCATTGGCCTGATCGGCGTCCAGCCAACGCCCTCGCGCGATGCCGAATAATGCCGGCCGCTGGCCGGCTCCTCATGAACCTCCGGGGAGATATGCGAGGAGCCGGCCAACGGCCGGCACTACCTGGTAACGACGAAGGGCGGCCCTTGGCCGCCCTTCCTCTTTTGCGGCGCGTGCGTGCCGCTCTGGCCGCGTACCGGCCAACGGCCGGTACCTGCCGGTTACTTCTTTTCCGACTCGACCACCATGTCCAGCACGTACGCCAGCGAGGAACCGTCGGCGGGCGGGCTGGCGATCTTGTAGCGCTTCACCCGCACCACGTTGCGCACGCCGTCTTCGTGGGTGTAGCCCTCGATGGTGCCGTAGAAGTTCTCGAACGCGCCCGGCGTGCCCTGCTTGAGGCCCTTGTCGTCGAACGACACTTCGCGGGTCTGCAGGCACTGCATGTTCGGGATCATCGGATGCGAGCACGGCTTGGTCTGCGCGGCCACTTCGATGAACACCGTTTCGCCTTCACCGCCGTAGCGGGTTTCCGCGGTCGGCTCGGGGTTGAACACCAGCACGTCGCCGGCGGCGTTGTGCAGGGTCAGCTGGCCCTGGCCGGCCAGTTCGGCCTTGAGCGCGCCTTCCAGGCGCGAGCCCACGGCCTGGTCCAGCGCCATCAGCGCCTTGTCGGTGCAGGCCATCATGGTCGAGGCCATCGGCGAGACGGTCAGCGTGCCATCGGCCAGCGTGTAGCCGCCACCCATCCGGTTGCAGGTATTGCCGACCGACAGGCGGCCGTCCTTGAAGTCCAGCGTGACCGGCTTGTCGCCGCGCGCGAACAGCGCATCCACGCGCTTGCCGCCGGCATCGGTAGCGCTGTCCAGCAGCCAGTGGTTGCCCTGCAGGCGCTGCACGTCCAGTTTCTCCACGGCCTTGGCATCGGCAGCGGCGGTCGGTGCCGGCGCCAGGTCATCGCCACCGGGACCGGCGGGGGCCGGGGTGGACGGGTTGCTGCAGGCGGCCATCAGGGCCAGCGGCAGGATCAGCATCAGGGTGCGGGTGCGGTTCATGGACATCTCCTTGGGAACCCGTGGAAAAACGGGGTGATACGCGAAACGGGGTTGGCGCGCGCCGGCCGTGTTCAGTTGCCAGCAGGCAACCACAGCAGCAGCGCGGCACCGAGTGCGATGCGATACGCCGCGAACGCGGTGAATTTGTGCGACTTGATATAACCCAGCAGCCACTTCACTACGACGAAACCGGTGACGGCAGCGGCAAGGAAGGCCACGCCGACGTCGGTCCAGTTCTCGTTGCCAAGCTTGCCGTCCTTGGCCATTTCCATGAACGCGTAGCCGCTGGCCGCGAACATGGTCGGGATGCCGACCAGGAACACGAACTCGGTGGCCGCCGCGCGCCGGCTCAGGCCGAACAGCATCGCGATGAAGATCGCCGCCGCCGAGCGCGACGTGCCCGGGAACACCCCGGCCACCACCTGCGCCAGGCCGACCAGGATGGCCACCTTCCAGGTGACTTCATCGCGGTCGGGCAGGCGCGCGCTGTAGGTCTCTACCAGGATCATCCAGATGCCGCCGATGATCAGCGCCCAGGCCACCGGGGTGACCGTTTCGGGTAGTTCCCAGCCGGCCAGGCGCACCGGCAGGCCGACGATCGCGGTGACCAGGAAGGCGGTGCCCAGCTTCATCACGTAGTCGCGGTTGGCGCGCTCGTGCAGGCCGGTGGCCAACGACCACAGGCGCTGGCGGAACACCAGGGTGATGGCCAGAATCGCGCCGGCCTGGATGACGATGTTGAAGAAATCCGAGCGCGCGCCCAGCCAATGCTGGGCGATCAGCAGGTGGCCGGTGCTGGAGATCGGCAGGAATTCGGTGAGGCCTTCGAGGATGCCCAACAGGAGGGCGGAGAGCAGGTCGGACATCGGGATGCTGGGGCTCGGAATGGGTGAAATCGCGGTAGAGCATAAAACATCAAACGCCGCACCAAATGTGTGCGTGGTGGGGCCGTTGCACCATCGTGGTGCGCAGGGTTCCGCGCCCGGTGCCGTGCCAGGCCAACAAAATCAACGACTTGTGAAAATGGAAAAGTTGGCACGGCGATTGCTCTATCAACCTACGCAATCATCCATCCGAGGGTTTCACCGATGTCCGTGGAAAACGTTGAGAAGCTGATCAAGGACAACCAGATCGAGTTCATCGACCTGCGTTTCGTCGACATGCGCGGTATCGAACAGCACGTCACCTTCCCGGTGAGCATCGTCGAGCCGTCGCTGTTTGAAGAAGGCAAGATGTTCGATGGCAGCTCCATCGCCGGTTGGAAGGGCATCAACGAATCGGACATGGTCCTGCTTCCGGACCCGACCAGCGCCTACATCGACCCGTTCTACGCCGACCCGACCCTGGTGATCAGCTGCGACATCCTCGACCCGGCCACCATGCAGCCGTACGGCCGCTGCCCGCGCGGCATCGCCAAGCGCGCCGAGGCGTACCTGAAGTCCTCCGGCATCGCCGAGCAGGCCTTCTTCGGCCCGGAGCCGGAGTTCTTCATCTTCGACTCGGTCCGCTTTGCCAACGACATGGGCCACACCTTCTTCAAGATCGATTCCGAAGAAGCCGCCTGGAGCACCGGCGACAAGTACGACGGCGCCAACAGTGGTTACCGTCCTGCGGTGAAGGGCGGCTACTTCCCGGTTCCGCCGACCGACTCGCTGCACGACCTGCGCGCTGAAATGTGCAAGACCCTGGAACAGGTCGGCATCGAAGTGGAAGTGCAGCACCACGAAGTAGCCACCGCCGGCCAGTGCGAAATCGGCACCAAGTTCAGCACCCTGGTGCAGAAGGCCGACGAACTGCTGCGCATGAAGCACGTCATCAAGAACGTCGCCCACCGCAACGGCAAGACCGCCACCTTCATGCCCAAGCCGATCGTCGGCGACAACGGCAGCGGCATGCACGTGCACCAGTCGCTGTCCAAGGGCGGCACCAACCTGTTCTCCGGCGACGGCTACGGCGGCCTGAGCCAGCTGGCGCTGTGGTACATCGGCGGCATCTTCAAGCACGCCAAGGCCATCAATGCCTTTGCCAACTCCGGCACCAACAGCTACAAGCGCCTGGTCCCGGGCTTTGAAGCCCCGGTGATGCTGGCCTACTCGGCCCGCAACCGCTCGGCCTCGTGCCGCATTCCGTGGGTGTCCAACCCGAAGGCGCGCCGCATCGAAATGCGCTTCCCCGATCCGATCCAGTCCGGCTACCTGACCTTCACCGTGCTGATGATGGCCGGCCTGGACGGCATCAAGAACCAGATCGACCCGGGGGCACCGAGCGACAAGGACCTGTACGACCTGCCGCCGGAAGAAGAGAAGCTGATCCCGCAGGTCTGCTCCTCGCTGGACCAGGCCCTGGAAGCGCTGGACAAGGATCGCGAGTTCCTCAAGGCCGGTGGCGTGATGAGCGACGACTTCATCGATGGCTACATCGCGCTGAAGATGCAGGAAGTGACCCGCTTCCGCGCCGCCACCCACCCGCTCGAATACCAGATGTACTACGCCAACTGAGCAACAGGCGACGATGACGAAGGACCTCCCTCCCACCTTCGTCATCGTCGCCGCTTTGTCGGCTGGGGAGCCGGCAACGCAACCATGCGTAGAGCGGACCGTTGGTCCGACGATCGCAGTAGAGCGGACCGTTGGTCCGCTGAATAGGAAAAGCGGACCGTTGGTCCGCCGATTACGGTAGAGCGGACCGTTGGTCCGCTGCACCACCAGGGGCAAGAGAGACCGGACGCGTGCCATGGGCCTTTCCTCCCTCCCGCGTCACCAGCGCCGCCGCCTTCCCGGCGACGGCCCTGGCGAGGCCCATGCAGCGTTCGGCGCACCAGGGGGCGGCCATGTGCAAGTGGCCGCCCGCTGACCTGACACCGGCCAGCAACACACCGCCGGTTCCATCCACCATCGGGACATGCGCATGAAATTGATCTCCGCCATCATCCGGCCGTTCAAGCTCGACGAGGTCCGCGAGGCCCTCTCCGATGCGGGCGTGTCGGGCATCACCGTGACCGAAGTCAAAGGCTTCGGGCGCCAGAAGGGCCACACCGAGTTGTATCGCGGCGCGGAGTACGTCGTGGATTTCCTGCCGAAGATCAAGATCGAAACGGTGGTCACCGACGATCGCCTGGACGCGGTGGTCGAAGCGATCCAGAACGCGGCCGGCACCGGCAAGATCGGCGACGGCAAGATCTTCGTGACTGCGGTCGAACAGGTCGTCCGCATCCGCACCGGCGAAATCGGCGCTGACGCGCTCTAACCCCACTCGGAGCCCACAATGAAGACCTCTTTGTTCACCGGGTGGCAAGCCCGGTTCCATGCCGTGTGCCTGATGATGCTGATCAGCGCGCTGGCCGTTGGTGCGTTCTCCAGCACGGCCCATGCGCAGGCCCAGGTCACCCCGGTGCCCTCGGAAACCGTCGCGGTCGAGCCGCTTCCCACCGCCGCCCCGGCACCGGCTGTTGAAACTGCCGCCGCGGCCGCGCCCACCTTCGACCACGGCGACGTGGCCTGGATGCTCACCTCCACCCTGCTGGTGCTGCTGATGGTGGTGCCCGGCCTTGCGCTGTTCTACGGCGGCTTGGTGCGTTCGAAGAACGTGCTGTCCATCCTCAGCCAGATCCTGGTGGTGTTCTCGCTGATCCTGATCCTGTGGGTGGCCTACGGCTACAGCGCGGTGTTCAGCGAAGGCAACGCCTTCTTCGGCTCGTTCACCCAGTTCGCCTTCCTCAAGGGCTTCGGTCCCGACACGGTAGGCAACACGCCGATCAAGGGCCTGCCGGACTATCTGTTCGTCGCCTTCCAGTCGACCTTCGCCGGCATCACCACCGCGCTGATCGTCGGCGCCTTCGCCGAGCGCATCAAGTTCAAGGCGGTGCTGCTGTTCTCGGCGCTGTGGTTCACCCTGAGCTACATCCCGATGGCACACATCGTGTGGGGCGGCGGTTACCTCGGCGCGATGGGCGCGATCGATTTCGCCGGTGGCACCGTGGTCCACATCAACGCTGGCGTGGCCGGCCTGGTGGGCGCGTACTTCGTCGGCAAGCGGATCGGCTATGGCCAGACCGCGCTGAAGCCGCACAACGTGCCGTTCACCTACATCGGCGCGATGCTGCTGTGGGTGGGCTGGTTCGGCTTCAACGCCGGCTCGGCGGCCGCCGCCGACACCGTCGCCTCGCTGGCCTTCATCAACACCATCCTCGCCACCGCGGCCGCGGTGCTGGGCTGGACCCTGGTTGAAGCGGTCAGCAAGGGCAAGCCCTCGGCACTGGGCGCGGCGTCCGGTGCGGTGGCCGGCCTGGTCGGTATCACCCCGGCCTGCGGCACGGTGGGTCCGCTCGGCGCGATCGTGATCGGGCTGGTGGCCGGCGTGGTCTGCGTGTGGGGCGTCACTGGCCTCAAGCGCCTGCTGCGCGTGGATGACACCGCCGACGTGTTCGGCGTGCACGGCATCGGCGGCATCGTCGGCGCGCTGCTCACCGGTGTGTTCAGCGCGCAGTCGCTGGGCGGCACCAAGGCCGATCTCGACATCGGCCACCAGGTCTGGGTGCAGCTGGTCAGCGTCGGCTTCACCATCGTCTGGTGCGCCGTGGTCACCGTGGCCATCCTGCTGGTGGTGCGCCTGGTGTTCGGCCTGCGCGTCACCGAAGAAGCAGAACGCACCGGCCTGGACGTGACCTCGCACGGCGAATCGGCCTACGAGGCCTGATCGCCGCAACCGCGTAGTGCGGGGCGCTGCCCGGCACCGACAGAGACAAGAAACGAGAGAGAGACGTTGTACGTTCGCCGGCGGCCTTCGGGTCGCCGGCTTTTTGTTGGGGATGTCGCCAACGGCAGCCACGCATGGCGTGGCGCTACCAGGTCGAATGCGCGGGTAGCGCGACGCCAGGCGTGGCTGCGCTTCGCGACGCGGGCACAACGGTCGGATCCCGCCACGCCGGGCATCCCCGCGCCCAATCCCGCACAATGTGGTCATGCCCCCGATCCGCACCTTGCTGCCGCTGCTCGCCTGCCTGCTGCTCAGCGCCTGCGCCACCCCCCCGGTCCGCAGCCCGCTCGCCAGCTGGGTGCCCTCGCCGAATCACAACGCGCGCGACCCGGTGATCATCGTGCTGCACCACACCGACCAGGATTCGGTGCAGCAGAGCCTGGACACCCTGCGCAGCGCCAACAGCGGCGGCAAGGTCAGTTCGCACTATCTGGTCGGCGCCGATGGCCGCATCTACCAACTGGTCGGCGACGACCGCCGCGCCTGGCACGCCGGCCCCGGCCGCTGGGGCACGATCACCGACCTGAACTCGGCCTCCATCGGCATCGAGATCGACAACGATGGCGACACCCCGTTCGCGCCCGCGCAGATCGATGCGTTGATCCGCCTGCTGGACGACCTGTGCACGCGCCTGCGTATTCCGCGCACGCAGATCATCGCCCACGCCGATCTCGCCCCCACCCGCAAGCAGGACCCCAGCCGCTTCTTCCCATGGCAGCAGCTGGCCCAGGCCGGCTTCGGCGTGTGGCCGCGCGACAGCGACGGCGCCGCACCGGCAGGATTCGATGCGTACCTGGCGCTGCAGACCTTCGGCTACCCGCTGGACGACCGCGATGCCGCCGTCGGCGCATTCCATCGCCGCTTCCGCGGCCGCGACGACCTGCCCGCCACACTGGATGCCGAAGACGCCCGCATCCTGCATTCGCTGCTGCGGCAGACGCCATAACGGCGGCGCGATCCCAGGACCAATGACGATCCCACGCCTCATCGCCGCACGCCGACGTCCTGTGGCACTGGTCCTCACGCGCACCCGAGAACCGGTAGAGCCGACCGTTGGTCGGCTGCTCTCCCTCACACACCCCGCGCGGTCGTACCGCCAGCCGACCAACGGTCGGCTCTACGATTCCAGCCGCGTCAGCCGACCAACGGTCGGCTCTACGATTCCAGCCGCGTCAGCCGACCAACGGTCGGCTCTACCATTTCAGGACCCTCGCCCATGACGATCCCACGCCTCACCGCCGCCTGCCGACTTCCGGCGGCATTGCTCATTGGCCTGGCCCTGCTGACCAGCTGCGCCGTGTCCCCGCAGCGCCCCAGCGCGCCCGGCAACACCTACGTCAAGGCCGCCTGGACCGCGTTGCCCGCCGTCTCCGATGCCGACCTGCAGTCCGGCTTCGCGGCGTGGCGCAGCAGCTGCCCACGGTTGAAGACCGATGCCACCTGGGCGGGCACCTGCAGCGCTGCGGCAAACGTCGCCACCAGCCCGGCTGCCATCCGCCAGTTCCTGCAGAACACCCTGGATGTCTACGCGCTGCGCGCCGGCGGCAACCGCGCCGACGGCCTGATCACCGGCTACTACGAGCCGATCTATCCCGGCAGCCTCGTCCGCACCGCCAAGGCGACGGTGCCGGTATACGGCGTACCCACCGACATGGTCAGCGTGCAGCTGGACAGCCTCTACCCCGAGCTGAAGGGCAAGCGCCTGCGCGGTCGCGTAGATGGGCGCGTGCTCAAACCCTATGACGATGCCGCAACCATCGCCGCCAAGGGCGTCAAGGCCCCGGTGCTGGCCTGGCTCACCCATCCGATGGACCTGCAGTTCCTGCAGATCCAGGGCTCGGGCCGCATCGTGCTGGACGACGGCCGCCACCTGCGCATCGCCTACGCCGACCAGAACGGTCATCCGTACCGTCCGATCGGCCGCTGGCTGGTGGAGCAGGGCGAACTGAAAAAAGACGACGTCACCATGGACGCCATCCGCACCTGGGCCAACGCACATCCCACCCGCATCCCGGAACTGCTGGCCAGCAACCCCAGCTACGTGTTCTTCGCCAAGGGCCCCGACGGTGACCAGGGCCCGCGTGGCTCGCTCAACGTGCCGCTCACCGCCGGTTACAGCGTCGCGGTAGACCGTACCGTAGTGCCATTGGGTAGCCTGCTGTGGCTGTCCACCACGCGCCCGGATGGCACACCGGTGGTGCGCCCGGTCGCCGCACAGGACACCGGTGGGGCCATCGCCGGCGAAGTGCGCGCGGATCTGTTCTGGGGCACCGGCGACGCGGCCGGCAAGCTGGCCGGGGACATGAAGCAGAAGGGCAGCCTCTGGATGCTGTGGCCGAAGGGCGCGGCGTTGCCGAAGGCGCCGGCGGATAGCTGACCGCGTTGTCGGCCCGTAAACGCGGGCCGGCGCGGGAAGCAAAGCTCCGGTATAAAAAGGGCCGCCGCCGCACCACGGGAATGACCATGCAGGTCAAGCGCATCATCGCCAACATCGCGACGTCCGATCCGGCGTCGGCGGACAGCTTCTATCAGGGTATCCTGGGGCTGGAACTTGCCATGGACCACGGCTGGATCCGTACGTATGCCGGCAACGGCGACATGCAGGTGCAGGTCAGTTTCGCCCAGCAGGGGGGGGCGGGCACCCACGTGCCGGACCTCTCAGTGGAGGTCGATGACCTGGATGAAGCACTGCGCAGGGTGCGAGCGGCCAACATCGCCATCGAGTACGGACCGGTCCGTGAGCCGTGGGGCGTGCGACGGTTCTACGTCCGTGACCCGCTGGGCCGGCTGATCAACCTCCTGCAGCATGGGTGAGGCCGGCGACACACATGTCGACATAGGGAGGAACAGCATGAAAATCACGGGTTTTCTGGTGATGGATGCCGAAGGTGACGAGATCGATGCCGATCCACACGGCAACAACATTGCATTCTGCTGTTTCGAATGCGCCTATCCCGTCCTCGCTGTAGCACTGGAAAATCAGCGGGGAAGCGACGAAGACCATCCAGCGGTTTGCAGGGGCTGCGCGGCAAAGTACTTCCTGGACGTTCGGGAGCACGCGGAGAAGCTTTACATCCACACAGTGGAAGAACCGCTCTGGTAGCCGCAGAACGGCGCCTTGTCCGGTCCATTGAGCGGCGAGGATGCACAGACCGGGACCCGCCGGCCTGTGCCAAGCTCAACCCATCCCGGTTTTGCACTACATTGGTGCAATGACTGCCGCACTACCCCCGCCCGCCCTCGACGTCCTCGGCACTCCGGTCGCCTGGGCCGACGCCGATGGCCGCGTGGTCGGCTGCAACCCCGCCTTTGCCCGCTGGCTGGGCGTCAGCGTTCGCCGCCTGCTGGGCCAGCCGCTGGCCTCGCTGGAAGTGCAGGGCGAGGCCCTGGCGCACTTCCTGGCCCGTGACGAGCGCGATACCCTGCGCCTGCACCGTCTCGCCCTCGCCCTGCCGGGCGACGCCCCGCGCTTCGCCGAAGGCTGGCTGAGCCGGTGGGACGCGGGCGGCTGGCTGCTTGAAGCGCATCCGGTCGATGAATTCCCCGGGCTCGACCCGACCCAGGCCCTGCCCAGTGCGCTCAGCGCGGCGCTCAAAGGACTGGCCCACGAGCTGCGTAATCCACTGGCCGGGCTCAAGGGCGCGGCGCAGTTGCTGGCGCGGCGCAACGCGCAGCGGGCCGCCGATGAGCGCGACCCGGACGAACGCGAGCTGATCGAGCTGATCGGCTCGGAGATCGAACGCCTCAACGGGCTGCTCGAGCAACTGCTGTCGCCTGCGCCGGCCGCGCCGCATGCGCCGCTGAACATCCACGCCTCGCTGGAGCGCGTGCTGCGGCTGGCCGAGAGCGAGGGCGGCTGGGCGGTGCGTCTGCAGCGGGATTACGACCCCAGCATTCCCGAATTCGACGGCGACGCCGACCGCCTCACCCAGGCGGTGTGGAACCTGGTGCGCAATGCGATCCAGGCCGGCGCCGGCAGCGTCACCCTGCGGACCCGGGTTGAACATGGCGTGCGCATCGGCGACCGGCTGCATCCGCTTGCGTTGCGTCTTGAAATCGCCGACGACGGCCGCGGCGTGCCCGAGCAGCTGGCCGAGCACCTGTTCCTGCCGCTGGTCAGCGGCCGCGCCGAAGGCACCGGGCTGGGCCTGGCGCTGGCCCAGCAGGTGGCGCGCGAACATCGCGGCACGCTGACCTACCGCTCGCGCCCGGGGCATACCGTGTTCACCGTGCTGCTGCCGATCGGCCACGGCACGCCTGCCGAGGAGGCCGCCCATGGCGGATGACACCAATCGCACCGCCCAGCGTGTCTGGGTGGTCGATGACGACCGCGCGGTGCGTTTCGTGCTCTGTACGGCGCTGCGCGATGCGGGCTATCGGGTGGAAGGCTTCGATGGCGCCGCTGCGGCGCTGGCGATGCTTGCCAGCCAGCCGCCGCCGGACCTGCTGTTCACCGACGTGCGCATGCCCGGTGACGATGGCTTGGTGCTGCTGGACAAACTCAAGGCCGCGCACCCGCAGCTGCCGGTGATCGTGATGTCGGCCTACACCGATGTGGCCAGCACCGCCGGCGCGTTCCGTGGCGGTGCGCAGGAATTCCTGTCCAAACCATTCGATCTGGATGACGCGGTAGCGCTGGCCCAGCGCGTGCTGCCCGAACCGGACGCGCTGGCCGCTGCACCCGTGCCTGCCGCCGCCGAACCGGGCACCGACCAGCGCCCGCAGCTGGTCGGTGATACCCCGGCGATGCGCGCGCTGTTCCGCGCGATCGGGCGGCTGGCGCAGGCGCCGCTGTCGGTGCTGATCAACGGCGAAACCGGCACCGGCAAGGAACTGGTCGCGCATGCGCTGCACCATGAATCCCCGCGCGTGCAGGGGCCGTTCGTCGCACTCAACACCGCTGCGATTCCCGCCGAGCTGCTCGAAAGCGAACTGTTCGGCCACGAAGCGGGCGCGTTCACCGGCGCGCAGCGGCGCCATGTCGGCCGCTTCGAGCAGGCCAACGGCGGCACGCTGTTCCTCGATGAAATCGGCGACATGCCGCTGCCATTGCAGACGCGCCTGCTGCGCGTACTGGCCGAGGGCGAGTTCTTCCGCGTCGGCGGGCGCGAGCTTATCCGCGTGGACGTGCGGGTGATCGCCGCCACCCACCAGGACCTGGAATCGCTGGTCGCGCAGGGGCGCTTCCGCGCCGACCTGCTGCATCGGCTGGACGTGGTGCGCCTGCGCCTGCCGCCGCTGCGCGAGCGTCGCGACGACATCGCACACCTGGCCGATACCTTCCTGGCTGCGGCGGCACGCAAGCTGGATACGCCGCCCAAGCGCCTCACCGCATCGGCGCTGCAGGCGCTGCGCGAGCACGACTGGCCGGGCAACGTGCGCGAGCTGGAAAACGTGTGCTGGCGGATGGCCGCACTCGCCGCCTCGGACACCATCGGCGTCGCCGATGTGGACAGTGCGCTGCACCGGGGCGGCGGCCCGCGCACGCGCGCGGCCGGTGATCCGGGTCAGTGGGAGGCCCTGCTGTCGGCCTGGGCCCGGCAGCGACTGGCGGAAGGCGCGGAAGGCCTGCACGCGCAGGTCCGCGAACGCGTCGACCAGGCCCTGCTCGAGGCCGCGCTGCAGATCACCCACGGCCGTCGCGCCGAGGCCGCTGCCCGCCTGGGCATGGGCCGCAACACCCTGACCCGCAAGCTCGGCGCCGGGCGCCGTCGCGGCGGATGAACCGCATGTCCACGCCGCGTGTGCGCCACGTCCGTGCCGCTTTCATGGCCTGTGGACGAGCACCGCGTTAGTTTGCAACCAAGGAGTCTTCCATGCGCAGTTCCACTGTCATCCTCGCTGCGGCCGTCCTGTTCGGTCTGGCCGCCTGCGGCACTACACCGCCGCCGCGCCCCACCGCGCCACCGGTACCGATGGTGAGCACGGCCAAGATGGCCGAAGCCAACCTGTCGTCGGCGTCGGCCAGCCTGGTCAGCGGCCGCCTGGCACTGGTGCCCGATGCGCGCGGGGTGCACATCACCGGTGTCATCGGAGGCTTGCAGCCGATGCAGACGGCGGCGTTCCATGTGCATGAGCGCGGCGATTGCAGCGCCGTGGACGCGAGTAGCGCCGGTCCGCATTTCAACCCGACCGCGCAGCCGCACGGTCGCAACAGCGCCGGCCCGCACCATGCCGGTGACATGGACAACCTGCGTACGGACGCGCAGGGACGTGTGAACGTCGACGTTCGCCTGCCAGCGGTTACCCTTGGCGGCGGCGCAGCCACCGATATCGCCGGGCGTGCACTGGTCGTGCATGCCAACGCCGACGATTACCGCAGCCAGCCCGCCGGCAATGCCGGCGCCCGAATTGCCTGTGGCCTCATCCGGGTCGTGCGCTGATCGCGCCTCCCGCTGACGCTGCTTCTTCCACCGCTACCCGCAAGGAGTTCCACATGCGTTTGATCCATACCACCCTGTTCGCCGCCATCGCCGCGCTCGGCCTGAGCGCCTGCAACAAGCCGGCCGAACCCACGCCGGAAGCCACGCCGGCCGCCGAAGCCACCGCTTCGCAGCCGGCCGCCGAAGCCACGACCGACGCACCGCCGGCCATGACCAGCGAAGCCCACGCCAACCAGGGCGCCGTGGCCGAGCTTGCCCCGACCAAGGGCAATGACGTCAAGGGCAACGTGACCTTCAGCGTCGTCGACGGCAAGGTCCACGTGAAGGGCCAGGTCAGTGGCCTGAAGCCCAACAGCGAGCACGGCTTCCACATCCACGAGAAGGGCGATTGCAGCGCGCCGGACGGCGCCAGCGCCGGCGGCCACTTCAACCCGGCCAAGGAAGATCACGGCAACGTCGCCACCACCCCGCACCACGGCGGTGACATCCCCAACATCAAGGCCGACGCCCAGGGCAACGCCATGGTCGATGCCGACGTGTCCACCAACGTCAACGTGGGCAAGGGCGATGACTTCGACATCATCGGCCGTGGCCTGATCGTCCACGCCGACGCGGACGACTACAAGACCCAGCCGACCGGCAACGCGGGTGCGCGCCTGGCCTGTGCGGTGATCAAAGCCGCGCCGTAACCGAGGCGGTGCAGAATGAAAAACGCCGGCGATTGCCGGCGTTTTTTTTGGAGCGCGGATAGAGCCACGCCATGCGTGGCTGCCATGATCGCTATCGATGCCCGCGGGAGCCGGCCAGCGGCCGGCCCTACCGTTAGCGGGTCAGCAGCTCGCGCGCGTCCTGGCCGGCTTCGCAATGCACGAACAGCACCGGCAAGCCGTGCGATTCGAGCACCGCCGCCATCTGCCGCTGGCGGATCAGGTACTGGTCGTAGATGCCCTGCAGACGATCGCAGTCGCCGGTGCCGTGGTTGTAGAACGCGCACCAGCCGGCCGGATCGAACAACGCCATACGCACTTCGCCATCGGCGTATCGCAGCAGCGGCTCGGGCGGCGCGTCCAGCCATTCCTCGACATGCGGCGCCATCAGTGCGGTCTCGATCAGCGGCCACAGCACCGCCAGGCCCTGGTTGTCGTACTGCATCGACATCATCGCGGCCAGGTCATTCACCGTGAAATAGCGCGCGTGTTCGATCTGCGCGCCGAAGGCGGTCTGCGCCTGCAGGGCGGTGTCGGCCTGGGCCATGCCCTGGGCCAGCAGCACCTCTTCCAGCGCGTCGGCAACGGCCTGGGTCTGCGCCACCTCGGTACCGGTCAGCAGGAACGGCACCACGCKCAGACCGCCGCCGGTCAGCCCGGCATCGGCCTGGAACGGTAGTGGTACGTCGCCGTCGGCACCGGCGCCGAAGGCCAGCATGCGCGGGCCGTGGCTGCGGCCGGGCGCGCGCATCTGCAGTTCTTCCAGACGGCGGTGCACCGGCCAACCCGGGCGCAGCACTTCAGCCGGATCGAAATGCGCGCCGGCGAACACGAAGTCCAGCCCGCTGACGGCCGGGACCAGTCTGGCCAGGTCGCGGCCGACGCGTTCGGCCAGTTCGCCAGCCTGTTCGGAGGACAGCGCGGCATGGCGCGGCACGTCGCCGCCAGCCAGTTCCAATGCCAGGACGCCAAGGGCATTCATGCCGGGGTCGGGTTTGCTCATGGTTTCACGGTTGGCCCATCACAGGGCGGCAGCTACACTTGCCCCCATTATGCCTGCTCCTTCGTGCAGGCCATGTTGCAGACACCCCTCCCATGCCAGGTATCTCCATGCCCAACGCCCGTCCCGTCGCCATCCTCGGTGGCGTCCGCATCCCGTTCTGCCGCCAGAACACGGCCTATTCGGACGTCGGCAACCTCGGCATGTCGGTACGCACGCTCGGCGCGCTGGTCGAACGTTTCGGTCTGCACGGGCAGCAGCTCGGCGAAGTGGCGATGGGCGCGGTGATCAAGCACTCCAGCGACTGGAACTTGGGCCGGGAAGCGACGTTGTCCTCGGGCCTGTCCCCGCTGACCCCGGGCATCACCATGCAGCGCGCCTGCGGTACCTCGCTGGACACCATCATCGCGGTGGCCAACAAGATCGCGCTCGGCCAGATCGAATCGGGCATCGGCGGCGGATCGGACACCACCTCCGACGTGCCGATCGTGTACGGCAAGAAGCTGCGCGCGCGCCTGCTGGCGGCCAATCGCGCCAAGTCCACCGGCGACAAATTCAAGGCACTGACCCGCGGCTTCAAGCTCAGCGAGCTCAAGCCCGAGTTCCCCGGCGTGGCCGAGCCGCGTACCGGCAAAAGCATGGGCGACCACTGCGAGGACATGGCCAAGGAATGGAACATCTCGCGCGATTCGCAGGACGAATGGGCGGTGTCCTCGCACAAGAAGCTGGCCGCCGCCTATGAGCGCGGGTTCTTCACCGACCTGATCGCCCCGTTCCGTGGCGTCGAGCGCGACAACATCCTGCGCGCCGATACCTCGCTGGAAAAGCTGGCCACGCTCAAGCCGGCCTTCGACAAGGTGTCCGGTCGCGGCACGCTGACCGCCGCCAACTCCACCCCGCTTACCGACGGCGCCTCGGCGGTGCTGCTGGCCAGTGAGGAATGGGCGCGCGCGCACGGCCACGAACCGCTGGCCTACCTGCGCGATTCGCAGGTGGCCGCCGTCGATTTCGTGCACGGCGAAGGCCTGCTGATGGCCCCGACCATTGCGGTGCCGGAGATGCTCAAGCGCAACGGGCTGACGTTGCAGGATTTCGACATCTACGAAATCCATGAAGCGTTTGCCGCGCAGGTGCTGTGCACGCTGCGCGCGTGGGAAAGCGAAGATTACTGCCGCAACCGCCTCGGCCTGGATGCGCCGCTGGGCCGTATCGACCCGGCCAAGATCAACCTGCTGGGGTCGTCGCTGGCCACCGGCCACCCGTTCGCCGCCACCGGTGCGCGAGTGATCGCCACGGCGGCCAAGCAGCTGGCCGAACGCGGCGGTGGCCGCGCGCTTGTCTCGATCTGCACCGCTGGCGGCATGGGCGTGGTGGCGATCGTCGAACGCTGATCGGGCCCGATGCGCAAACCGAAAAGGCCGCCCAAGGGGCGGCCTTTCTGTATGTAAAGCCACCCCATGGGTGGCTGCACAACCATCCGAAGCCCGCTAGTGCCGGCCGCTGGCCGGCTCTCCATGGACGTTGGATGGGTGTGTGTGGAGCCGGCCAGCGGCCGGCACTACGTATGCGTGGATGCAGCGCCCGCAATCACGGCAGGCGCGGGTTGCCGAATTCGTCGCGCTCATCGCGCACGACCGGGGCCAGGACCGGGTCGATCCGCTGACCCGGCAACGGCTGGGACATCAACGACTGTTCTTCCACCGTCGCGCGCTCGGGCACCACCGGTTCCAGCGGTGCCACGGCGGCATTGGCGCGGGCCAGCGCGATGCTGTCATCACCACGCTGCTGGCGCAGCGCGTTGGCCAAGCACTGCGACGCCAACGCCGGTTCGCCACGGTCGACGAACAACTGGCCCAGCGCTTCCCACGCGGCCGGACCGGCGCCAGCGGCGATAGCGCGGTGCAGGTAATCCTCGGCCAGGCTGTGCTGGCGCTGACGCGTAGCGATGCGGCCCAGTGCCAGCAGCAGCGCCGGGCTGGCCGGCTGGTTGCCCAGCCAGCGCTGCAGGTTGGCCTGGCGCGTGGCCAGCTTGTCCACCGGCATCTGTCCGTACAGGGTCACCACCGATTCGTCCCAGCGCGTATCCAGCGCCTGCTCCAGGTTCAGCAGCGCCGGCTCGTCCCAGTCCAGCGCCACCGCGCGCAGCGCATAGGCCGAGACCACGTCCGGATCGCTGCGCAGGGCCTTGGGCGTGGCTTCCCACTGCGCGGCCAAGGCATTGACGTCGCCCGCTTCCAGCAGCGACTGCGCCGCCAGGCGGGTTTCCAGTTCGGCGACCGCCTCGTCCGGCAGCACCTTCTGCTTGCGCAGCGCGCCCAGCTGGCCGTAAGCCTCGTGCGCGCGGTCGGCGCGGGCCAGGGCTTCGGTGCGCAGCCACAGGCCGCGCGGCGGCAGCGGCTGGATCGTCGCGGTGTCCAGCAGGTTGATCGCATCCACCGGGCGTTCCTGCGCCAGCAGGCGTTCGGCCTGCAGCAGGGCGTGCAGGGTGGCATCCTCGCTGGCCAACCGCTGCAGGTACTGATTCACGGCGGCCTGGTCATCGCGCGCCTGTGCGCTGCGCACGGCAGTGACCATCGCCACGGCGGCCACGTCCTTGTCTTCGGCGGCGGTTTCCAGCAGCTTTTCAGCGCGCTGCCATTGGCCCTGTTCGTGGGCGTGGATGCCGTCGATCAGGCGCGCGCGGCCCTGCTTGCGGCGGTAGCGGCCCCAGGCGCGGAACGGCGAGGCCAGCAGGCTCCACAGCAGCCACAGCACCAGCAGCCCGACCAGCGCCATCAAGGCCACCTGCGGCACCGTCGAGCGGTAGTCGTTGCCGCCGTAGCGGTAGATCACTTCGCCGAACTGGCGAAGCTGCTCGGTGCCGAGGAACTGCGAGGCGATCACGCCCAGCGCCACGGCCAGCAACAGCACCACCAAAGATTGGAAGGGTTTCATCGATCATCTCCATCGCGCATCGAGCGCAGTTGCTGCAGGGTGCTGCCCAGTTCGGGCAGCGCGGGCTGCAGCACGCGCATGCGCAGTTGCTGCAGTTCAGCACGACGCTCGCGCAGGGCGGGTGAATCCGGCCACAGCCGCGGTAGCCACAGCGCCACGCGGTCCACGGCCTGGGTGAAGCCGGCCTGGTCGCCGCGTTCGACCGCCGCGCGTGCCAAGGTCAATTCCAGTTGCAGCGCATCCCAGCCGGCCACGCGCTCGGCGTCGGTCAGCGGGCCCTGCGTGCGGGTGGGGGTGATGGTCACAAACGGTGCCAGCACCTGCTGCCACCACGGCGCACCCGCCTCCGGGCCAGTACCGGCATCGACCTGCTCGGGCACCTGCTCCAGGGCCTTGGAGAACGCCGCCAGTTGCCGCCCGGTCGCCACGCGCGCGCCCGGACCCAGCGCATCCACCGCATTGCGTTCCTGCATCAGCGCCTGGCGCACGTTGAGGTATTCATTGCCCTGCACGTCGGCCAGTGTGGCCGCCGCCAGTGCGTACAGGCGCTTGGCACCGTCCACGTCATCGGCATAGGCAAGACGCTGCGCGGCCTGGCTGAGCAGCAGTTCGGTCTCTTCCAGCTGCAGTGCCTGCGCGCCGTGGCGGGTGCTGTCGGCAAGCTTGGCCAGGTTGTCTTCGAGCAGCGCGCTGCGCTGGCTCAGGCCCAGCATTTCATCGCGCAGCACCCGGTTGGTGGCGGCCGCATCCTGCACCCGTTGCGACGTCGACCGCTGGTCGCGGCGCAGCGCTTCCACGCTGTCCACCAGCCCCTGCAGCTGCAGGCCGGCATCGGCTTCGCGCTGCAGGACGCGCGCCTGTTCGGCCTGCCAACGGGTCCAGCCCCACGCCACGCCCGCACCGATCACCAGCACGACCGCAAGCGGGGCGATCCAGCGCAGGGAGCGGGAAGCGGGAGGTGGCGAAACGTCGTCATTCATGCGGGCATCCTTGTCGATCGCGCCGGGCTGTCCACAAGCTGGCGAGCGACGTGATGCACAGCATCGCCCGTCGCCCGCGCGGCCCGCAAGGCCGGGAACGTCGCCTGTTCAGGAAGACGCGGAAGTGATGATCGCAGCGTGTGCAGCCTGCGCCAGCTGGCGTGGTAAGGGGCCTTGGGCGAGCTGCACCTGCGTAAATCCCGCGTCGGCGGCCTGTTCGGCCAGGCGCGCGCTGGCGGCCACCACGATCGCCTCGCGCACCCGGGACTGCAGATCGTGCGGCAGCCGCGCCAGCAGCAGGGTCAGCGCCTCGCCACTGCTCAGTGCCAGTACCCACGGCGTGGCACTGCGGCGCAGCCGTTGCAGCGCGCGCGGTGGCAGCGCCAGCGGCACGCGCTGGTAGACATCGGCGCGCTGCAGCTGCGCACCGCGCTCGACCAGGGTGGCGGCGATGATCCCGCGCCCGCCCGGAGCGGTGACCAGCCCGGCCTCCAGCCCGTGCAGGTCGGCCAGCTCGGGCAAGGCCAGCAGGCCTTCGCTGTCCATCCGCGTGGGCGCCAGCACCGTGCCGACGCCGTGCGCGTGCAGCGCCGCCGCGGTGCCGGCACCGACCGCCAGCCAGGTGCCTGGGTGGGCGCCACCGAGCGGCTGCAGGCGCGCGGCGGCGTGCACGGCCGCCGGGCTGCTGAACAC
>NZ_JBFULC010000011.1:0-76534 GCF_056400525.1 Stenotrophomonas sp. P5_A9 | reverse complement strand
GCGACACTCCAAAAGCCTCCCTGGTGAAATTAGCGCTGTGGAACCACCCGATCCCATCCCGAACTCGGAAGTGAAACGCAGCTGCGCCGATGGTAGTGTGGCTCAAGCCATGCGAGAGTAGGTCATCGCCAGGGTTTATACCCAAAAACCCCGCTGCTCACGCAGCGGGGTTTTTCTTTGCGCGTGTTCCGGCGTCGGTGTCGCGCATTACCGTCCCGGTAGAGCCGAGCCATGCTCGGCTGCTTTCCAACACCTGTGCATGATCCCCCACCGGCGCGGTGCCGAGCATGGCTCGGCACTACCTGACGGCGGGGAATGCACATACCTGTCCCGGTAGAGCCGAGCCATGCTCGGCTGCTTTCCAACACCTGTGCATGATCCCGACCGGCGCGGTGCCCAGCATGGCTCGGCACTACCAGGCCGCGGGGTATGCACATACCCGTCCCGGTAGAGCCGAGCCATGCTCGGCTGCTTTCCAACACCTGTGCATGATCCCCACCGGCGCGGTGCCGAGCATGGCTCGGCWCTACCTGACGGCGGGGAATGCACATACGTGTCCCGGTAGAGCCGAGCCATGCTCGGCTGCTTTCCAACACGTGTGCATGATCTCGACCGGCGCGGTGCCGAGCATGGCTCGGCWCTACCCGGCTGCGGGGAATGCACATACGTGTCCCGGCACGGTCGTTTCCCCATCGACCACGTTTCATGCTGCGGCCGCATCGACGCATGGCCCTGTGATGCGGAGGCGCCGTACACAGGGCCATGCCCATCCTTGCCAGGCCATTGTCGGCGAGGGCACCGCACCGGCGGTCCAGCATGATGCAACCCTGCTGCGCAGCCCGATAAATAAAAACGGCGCCCTCGCAGGCGCCGTTTGTCCTTCTCGCTGCTGCGCTCGCCGCATCATCGGTGCATGGCGCGGGTCGCTGTCGAACGCTGGCTCAGACCTCCATGGCCTCCGCTTCACGCGCCAACGTCCTCGGTGGCTGCACGCGCTGCCCATGCCGGAACACCGCCACCGCTTCGGTCAACTCGGCCGCCTGCTCCTCGAGCAGGCGCGCGGCCGCGCTGGCTTCTTCCACCAAGGCGGCGTTCTGTTGGGTGGCGTCGTCCATCTGCGCAACGGTCTGGTTGACCTGGTCGATGCCGCTGGCCTGTTCCTGGGAGGCCGAGGAGATCTCGGCCATGATGCCGCTGACCCCGGCCACGCTGCCGACGATCTCGGCCATGGTCCTGCCGGCATCCTGCACCAGACGGGCGCCGTCGGCGACCTGCAGCACGGAGTCCTCGATCAGGCCCTTGATCTCCTTGGCGGCGTCGGCGGAGCGATGGGCCAGCGTACGTACTTCGCTGGCCACCACGGCGAAACCACGGCCCTGGTCGCCGGCACGCGCGGCTTCGACCGCCGCGTTCAGCGCGAGGATGTTGGTCTGGAAGGCGATGCCGTCGATTACCCCGGTGATGTCACCGATGCGCCTGGAGGCCACCTGGATGGCCTCCATGGTCGTGACCACGCGGCCCACCACTTGGCTGCCGCGGCCGGCGACATCCTGCGCGCCCTGGGCAAGCGCGCTGGCCTGGCGCGCGTGCTCGGCGTTCTGGCGCACGGTGGAGGTGAGCTCTTCCATCGACGCGGCCGTCTCCTCCAGATGTGCCGCCTGGCGCTCGGTGCGCTCGGACAGATCGTTGTTGCCGGTGGCGATTTCGCTGGCCGCCAGCGAAATCGAGCCGGTGCACTGCTTGATGCGCTCGACCATGGCGGTCAGCTGCGAAGCGGTGGCGTTGGCATCGCGCTGCATGGCGGCGAAGGCGCCGTCGAAGTCGCCCTGCATGCGTTGGTCCAGGTCGCCGCGGGCGAGTGCGGACAGCACCCGGCGGATCTCGCCCACGGTGCCGCCGACGCTTTCCAGCAACTGATTGATGCCGCCGGTCAGCCCATCGAGGAAGCTGGTGCCGGCATTACCGACGGGTAGCCGGCGATCAAGGTCGCCCTTGGCGGCGGCGGCGACGATGTCGGCCACGGCGTTCTCCAGCTGCAGTTCCTGGGTGCGGTCATGCCACTCCACCGCAAAGCCCAGGCGCCTGCCCTGTGCGTCGAATACGGGCGTCACCACCTGCGCGAAATGCACCGGGCCGATGCGGATACGGCCGTGGTGAACCTGCTGCAGCGTGTTGAGGATGGCGCGGATGCGATCCGGATTGACATGGAAGCGGTGGATGCTGCTGCCGACCAAGCCGTCGACATCGAAATCCGGGAACGCTTCGCGCAGGCTGTCCTGCTGGTTGCGCAGCAGGCGGATGACCGCGTGGTTGACGTAGCGGATCACGTGGTCGTTGTCGGCGATCATCATCGCGGTTCGCGAAACATCCAAGGCCTGGCGGATCTGCGCATCGTGCTGGTGCCCGGCGTCGTCGCGTTCACGGTCGCTGGCCAGCGCGAGCGCGGTGGCGTGGGACTGCTGTGTGTCGCGTAGGACGAGGTGCGCCTGCCGACGTACGCGCGCGGCCAGCACGAACAGCAACGTGGCGACCAGGGCCAGCGTGAGCAGCAGCCACCAGTGCCGCTGCCAGAGCGCGGTGCCGAGCGCGGCGGCAACAAGTGCCGCGACCGACAGCAGGTAGAGGGTGTTGGTTCTGCCCGTCAGTGCGGACGGGTGGAGCGGATGAGTGCGGTCGGGCGGGCGGGACGGGGCGAGCGGATGGGCAGACATGGCAACTCCAGGATCAGAAGCAGGCGGGATGGCCCGACGCGCGCGGAGGCGGACAGGCGAAAGGCGCGCCGGACACCGTGGTTGCGGTGGGCGCTGCGAAAGAGGTGAGCGGCGGGGCGGACGGCAGGCGATGACAGGCACGGCAATCGCGGCGACGGTGCGGGGCACCGCCGGCATGGCCCGGTCCTTGTGGGCGATGGCACAGCCAACACGGCATTGCGACGACGTTCCCTGAAGCCTTGGGGTGGTGCGCGGCTTCGCGACGGCGGAGCAAGCGACGGCGCAGGCCAAAGACATCGTCCTGCTTTATCGGTATCGGTCCAATTGCGTGGAAGTTGAGTGCGTCAGGTTGTCGCAGGCCCCGGTGGGGCTGCGGTGCGCTGGCTGCAGCGGCGCTTGCCGCTGCACAGCCGCGTGATCACCGGTCCGTGCGTCAATGAGATCGCAGTTGAGGTCGGCGCTCGTTCGGGAACCGACCCAACCCGGGCAGCATCACCGCATGCGTGCGGACGCCGTGCTGCATCCGATTGCCCGACGCGTGCGGACGCGTTGTTGCATGCGATTGGCCAACGCATGCGGAAACGGGGGCTGCATGCGATTGCCCTGTCCGTGCGGACACACGTATTGATTGCGATTGCCCGACCCGCGGATACAGGTGCCGCATGCGATTACCGGGTGTGCGCGTCAGCCGGCCAGGAACCGGCGGACCACGTCACCGACTACCTGCGGGTGTTCCATATGCAGGTGATGGGTGCCGGGGAACACCGCCAGGCATCCGTTGCGCAACAGCTTGATGCGCTCGCTGCGGAGGGGTTCGGGATAGTACGACTGCGCCGGCGTGGCGTAGATCACCTGGGTAGGGCATTCGATCGCGGCGAGCAGGTCGTCGATCTGCGCTTCGCTCAGACGCATCGCAGTGGGCAGCATCAGGCGTGGATCGCTGCACCAGCTGTAGCCACCGTCGACCGGTTTGACGCCGCGTTCGACCAGCAGGCGTGCGCACGGCTCGCTGAGCTGGTTGGTCATCATGCGTGCGCGGATCGGGGCGGACAGGTCGGGGAATACGCGCAGGTTTTTCCCGGGCAACGCACGTGCGGCGCGTACGTGGTCGCGCAGGCGCTGGGCGGTTTCATCCTCCGGGCCGCGCAGGCCGCCGAGGGCTTCGATCGCCACCAGCCGCTCCACGCGCTCGGGTGCGGCCGCTGCGGTCAGGCTGGCGATGCCGGCGCCCATCGAATGGCCGATCAGGGTGAAGCGATCCCAACCCAGTGCATCGGCGACATCGAGTACGTGGCAGATCGCGCCGGGCGTGTTGTATTGGGTGCCGGCCGGCAGGTGCGCGCTGTGGCCATGCCCGGGCAGGTCGAGGCAGACCAAGTCCAGGTCGGGCAGCTGCGCGGCCAGTGGGACGAAACTGGCCGCGTTGTCGAGCCAGCCGTGCAGCGCCAGTACGCGCTGGCCACCCGGCTGTGCCGCGCGCAGACCGGCGGCGATGAAGCCGCCGACGGCCAGGGAAAACGGCTGCAGGCTCATCCCAGGGCCGCGATGCTCAGCCGCGACAACGCCAGCGCGTGTTCGGGGGCATCGTTGAGGCAGGGGATATAGCGCATCCGCGCGCCGCGCTCGGCCACGGTCTCGGTGAAGCCCAGGGCGACTTCTTCCAGGGTTTCCAGGCAGTCGGTGGCAAAGCCCGGGCAGACCACGTCGATGGTGCGGACGCCGCCTTCGGCCATCGCCCACAGGGTCGGTTCGGCGTAGGGCTGCAGCCATTTCTCGCGACCGAAGCGCGACTGGTAGGTGAGCCGCCAGGCGTCATCGGGCAGATCCAGCGCCTGCGCGATCGCCTTGGCACTGGCCTCGCAGCGCTGCGGATACGGATCGCCGGCATCGGCCAGGCGCTGCGGGATGCCATGGAAGGAAAACACCAGCTGCTCGCCGCGACCGTGCTCGGCCCACCACTGGCGGATGCGGGTGGCCACCGCCTCGACCCAGTCCGGATCGACCGCGTAATCGCGCACCAGGGTGACGGTGACGCCGGGATGCCGTGGCTGCCAGTCGCGCACCTGGTCCTCGATGGAGGCGGTGGTGGTGGTCGAATACTGCGGATACAGCGGCAGCACCACGATCCGGCGCATGCCTTCGGCCGCCAGCCGGTCCAGCTCGGCGGTCAGTGCCGGGGCGCCGTAGCGCATGGCGTGGCGCACCCGCACGTTGGGCATCAACGCCTGCATGGCCTCGGCCAGTCGCCGTGTGTAGACCATCAGCGGCGAGCCGTCCGGCAGCCACACCTGGGCATACTTTGCGGCCGAGCGGCCACTGCGCAGCGGCAGGATAAGCCCGTACAGCAAGGGTTTCCACAGCAGTGGCGGAATCGCGACCACGCGTGGATCGGTGAGGAATTCAGCCAGATAACGACGCACCGCCGGGGCAGTGGGCGTCTCGGGGGTGCCTAGATTGACCGCCAGCACGGCGGTGTCGGGTGCGTCGAGCATAGGGGGCATTCTCGCAGGTCTTCGCGATTGCGGGATGGAATCGATGAATCGCGATGAGTGATGCGGCATATCAATAGACGGCATCACTCATTGCGGATTCATCGCAAGCCTTCTAAGTTCAGGATCTTGCTTTATCTTCGTCTGCATCGACTTCTGGAGCCCACCATGCGCCGCCTCAGCCTTGTACTGCTGATCTCCGCCAGCCTGCTGTTGTCCACCCAGGCGATGGCCGGGCCACAGGAAGACCAGCGCGCCCGCAATGCGGTGCGTGTATTGAACGAGATCCAGGAAATGCCCGAGCAGGGCATTCCGGACAAGTTGCTGGATGAAGGCCGCGCGATCGTGGTCATTCCCGACACGATCAAGGCGGGTCTGGTGATTGGCGGGCGGCGTGGCCACGGCCTGATGTCGGTCAAGAATGCCGACGGCAGCTGGTCCAACCCGGTCTTCGTCAAGCTGACCGGTGGCAGCATCGGCTTCCAGGCCGGCGTGCAGTCCTCGGACGTGGTGCTGGTGTTCCGCAATGACCGCAGCCTGGACAACCTGGTCAACGGCAAGTTCACCCTGGGCGCCGATGCAGGCGTGGCCGCCGGTCCGGTCGGGCGCAATGCCGCCGCCGCCACCGATGGCCAGCTGAAGGCCGAAATCTGGTCGTGGTCGCGTGCCCGTGGCCTGTTTGCCGGTGTCGCCCTGGACGGTGCCGTGCTGCAGATCGACGATGCCGCCAACCTGGACGCCTACGGCAGCAACACCACGCCGCGCATGGTGTTCGAGGGCCGCATGGGCGAGCCACCGTCGATCGACGTGGTGGCCTTCCGCGATCGCCTGGAAGAAGCCACCTATTCCGCTCGTGAGAAGCGCGGCACCGCCGGCAGCGCGCCGGCCCCGGCCGCACGCCCGACCGCGCCGGTTGCCGCGCCATCGGCGGCGCCGGTAACTGAACAGGCACCGGCGGCAGGCGCGACCACCGCGCCACTGCAGCCCACCCCGGCCCAGCCGGCGCCCCAGCAGGGTTTCCAGTCGGTCGGTGAAGGTGAAGTCCGAACTGAATCGCTGGACGGCAACTGACTTTCGTCACGCGCGCCGGCCTGTGGCCGGTGCGCTATGCTCAACTGTCTGATCACTACGTAACGAGCAGCTCATGGGCAGTTTCAGCATCTGGCATTGGTTGGTCGTGCTGGTCATCGTTCTGCTGGTGTTCGGCACCAAGAAACTGACCAGCGGCGCCAAGGACCTTGGCAGCGCCGTCAAGGAATTCAAGAAGGGCATGCACGACGAGGACAAGCCGAACGCGCAGCTCAGTGACAACTCGCGTCCGCAGGACTCGACGACGACGTCGCAGACCGAGCACGACCGCGACCCGCGCTGATCGGGACGTTCGAGCGTGTTCGATATCGGTTTCAGTGAACTGCTGGTCATCGCGGTGGTGGCTCTGGTCGTGCTCGGTCCCGAGCGCCTGCCCAAGGCCGCCCGCTTTGCCGGGCTGTGGGTGCGCCGCGCGCGCAACCAGTGGGACTCGGTGAAGCAGGAGCTTGAGCGCGAGCTGCATGCCGACGAGATCAAGCGCCAGTTCCGCGACGTGCAGTCCTCGGTGCAGGACACCGAAGCGCAGCTGCGTGCCAGCGGTGAAGCCGTCCGCCGCGAAGCGGAGATGATGCGCCAGGACGTGGCACGCCATGGCGATGCGGTAGCGGCCGCGGCCGCGGCCGGCGATGAGCCGGTCATGACCGGTCCGGCACCGGGTTCGCCGGCCAGCGTCGCCCAGCACGTGGTGGCGCCGGATGCGGTTTCGGTCGAGGCGCCGCGCGATGCGATGGCCCCGCCGGGTATCGATGGCACCTCGCCGCGCGCGATGGCCCCGGCCCCGTCACCGGTAGCCCCAGACCCTGCCCCGCTGCCGCACGTCGAGGGCGCACCAGGCACGGCCCCACTGCCGGGCAACGAGGCGCCGCGATGAGCGAACACGAGTATCCGGAAAGCTCGCTGGTGGAGCATCTGATCGAGCTGCGCGCGCGTCTGGTGCGCGCGATCATCGGCCTGCTCGCGGTGCTGCTGCTGTTGCTGCCGTTCTCGCGCACGATCTACACCTGGCTGGCCGAGCCGCTGATTTCGCAGCTGCCCAACGGGCAGACGATGATTGCGACCAATCCGGCTGGCGCGTTTTTCGCACCGCTCAAGCTGACCTTCTTCGTGGCCGTGTTCGTGGCGGTGCCCTGGCTGCTGTACCAGTTGTGGGCGTTCGTGGCGCCGGGGCTGTACGCGCGCGAAAAGCGCCTGGCCGTGCCGCTGCTGGCCTCGTCGGTGTTGCTGTTTTACCTGGGCTGCGCGTTCGCCTACTTCCTGGTGCTGCCGGCGGTATTCCACTTCCTGACCACCTTCCGCCCGGAAGTGATTGCGATCACTCCCGACGCGAATGCCTACCTGGACTTCGTGCTGGCGATCTTCTTCGCCTTCGGCACCAGTTTCGAGTTGCCGGTGGCGATGGTGATCCTGGTGCTGCTGGGCTGGGTGTCGCCGCAGCAGTTCAAGGAAAGCCGCGGCTATGCGGTGGTGGGCATTTTCATCGTGGCCGCGGTGCTGACCCCGCCGGACGTGGTGTCGCAGCTGCTGCTGGCCATTCCCATGTGCGTGCTTTACGAGCTGGGGATACATGCGGCCAAGTGGCTGGTGCCCTCGTCGGTGGTGAAGCCGGCCGGGTGATGGGTAATGGGGCGTCGGGTTACGGCAGCTGATCGTCGCTGTGGCCGATTGAAGGCAGTCGATCAAAGGCAGCCGACCAACGGTCGGCTCTACGGCGAGGGCGCAAATAAAAACCCCGGCATCTGCCGGGGTTTTTGTTTGTCGATCAGGCCGCGAACACGTTGCTTGGGCCGGGAACCGGCGGCGGCGGGGTACGGCCACGGTGGGCGAACATCTGCTTCCAGGCCGCATACACCGCGCCGACATACAGCGGCATGATCACCGTGCTCATCGACAACTGCACCACGAATGCCGCCGCGCCCATGCCGCCGAACAACAGCGCCAGCTGCATCAGGATGAACACCAGGAAATAGATGCACAGCGCCGCGATCAGGCCGAGCACCATGAACACCGCCATCGCGCCGAAGTTTTCCAGGCAACCCTGCAGGCTCATGCGCAGCGCATGCATGCCGCTTTGGCGGTCGAACACCACCAGCGCCGGCTGGGTGAACATGGCCATGCTCAGCGCCACGAAGGTGGCGAAGGTGATCAGGATCCACAGCAGGATGCGCTTGACCGGTGCGTCGGCCATCAGCGCCAGGATCTGCTCGTTGCTGGGCTGGGTGCCGGACTGCTGCAGCTGCTGCATCTTGTGCAGCATGTCGCTGGAGGCGGTCAGGCCGTCGCTACCGATCAGGGCGAACAGCAGGGTGCCCAGTGCGATCACCGCGATGAGCTGGATGGCCAGCGGCACCAGCAGGTGGGTGACGCGACGGTCGCGGATGGGTTGCAGCAGGTGGGTGGGCAGCGCCCGGTGGCCCTGGTCGATCTCGCTGACCGCCCACAGCATGCCGCCGAACACCAGCGGGCCCACCGCCAGCGACAACAGCTGCACCAGCAGCCCGAGCCAACCGGGCAACAGCTGCGCCAGCACCAGGATCAGCGAGCTGACGATCATGCCGATCACGCCCAGCACCGCCAGTTGCAGCGGCGCGCGGCCATACAGGGAGAAAGCGTCCAGCAGCCATTGGGCGCCCGCCGAGGCGGGCAGCTTGCGAATCTCGCTCATACCATTCCGGAACAGGGGAGGGGCACGCGCGCCCCGAATCCGATCGATTATCCCTGTTTTCCGTGCGCGTCACCTGAAGGCCGGACGCGTTGCCCGGGACACTGCATCGCGCGGCCCGGCAGGATGCTCAGGCGTTGCGTGCCTGGCGTACGAAACGGCGCAGCAGCTGGCGTGCCAGCGGCGCGGCACTGACCCCACGGGCGACGCTGCGCGCGCACCCGCCATGGCTGCGGATGCACTCGGCGCGGGCGCGGACGTAGCCGCGCATGTGGTGGGTGGCGAACTCGGGATGGAACTGCACGCCCCAGGCCTGGCGGCCGAAGCGGAAGGCATGGCAGTTGTCCTGTGCCGAACGCGCCAGGATCGCCGCACCGTCGGGGGCGCGCAGCACCGTCTGCAGGTGGGTGGCGTGGGCCGGGAAGCGCTCGGGCAGCCCGGCGAACAACGGGTCTGTGCTGGCCGACGGATCCAGCGCCAGTTCGATGGTGCCCGACTCACGCCCGGCCGGGTTGTAGGCCACCTCGCCACCGAGGGCATGCGCCAGCAACTGGTGGCCGTAGCAGATGCCGAACACCGGCCGGTCGTCGTGGACGGCGCCGCGTAGCCACTGCGCGCTGCGTTCGCTCCAGTCGGCGCGGTCGGTAACGTAGGCGGCCGAGCCGGTGACGATCACCCCGGCGAAGTTGCGGTGGTCGGGCAGGGCCCCGCCGTGTTCGACATCGACCACAACCGTTTCGTCGGCATCCAGGCCGGCGGCGACGCGGATCCAATGCGGAAACCGCCCGTAGCGACGCAGCGAGGCGACGGGTTGGCCGGTTTCAAGAATCAGGAACGGGGCGGAATTCATCCGGGGGCGGCAGCACTGACAGGACTTCCTCGATTGTAGTCAGCCCTGCGGCCACCTTTTCAAGTCCCGCGCGGCGCAGGGTTCGCACCCCTTCAGCACGTGCGGCGCGGTTGAAGGCGGCCAGATCCATGTCCGCGCGGATCAGGGCGCGCAGCCGCGAACCCAATGGCAGCAGCTCATACAGCCCGACCCGGCCGAGGAAACCGGTGCGCCGGCAGTCGATGCAGCCGGCCGGCGCATATGGCGTGGGCGCCTGAGGTAATGCCTCTTCGCCATCAGCCAGCACCGCCCATTGGGCCGCACTGAGCGGGCGCGGCACCTTGCAGTTCGGGCACAGGGTGCGGACCAGGCGCTGGGCCAGGATGCCGTTGAGGGTGGAGGCCAGCAGGTAGTGCGGCACGCCCAGGTCGAGCAGGCGGGTGATCGCCGAGGGCGCGTCGTTGGTGTGCAGGGTGGACAGCACCAGGTGCCCGGTGAGCGAGGCCTGCACCGCCATCTGCGCGGTTTCCAGGTCGCGGATTTCGCCGATCATGATGATGTCCGGGTCCTGCCGCAGCAGGGTGCGCACGCCGCTGGCGAAGTCCAGGTCGATGTTGGTCTGCACCTGCATCTGGTTGAATTCCGGGGCGATCATCTCGATCGGGTCTTCCACCGTGCAGACATTGACGTCCGGGGTGGCCAGCCGTTTCAGCGTGGAATACAGGGTGGTGGTCTTGCCCGAGCCGGTCGGGCCGGTCACCAGCACGATGCCGTGCGGACGTTCGACCAGGGCGGTCCAGCCGGCCGCTTCCTGCGGGCTGAAACCGAGCTGGTCGATGCTCTTGAAGGCCGCATCCGGGTCGAAGATGCGCATCACGCACTTCTCGCCGAACGCGGTGGGCATGGTCGACAGGCGCATTTCCACCTCACGCCCGCCCGGCGACCGGGTCTTGATGCGGCCGTCCTGCGGGCGCCGGCGCTCGGCCAAGTCCATGCGCCCGAGCACCTTGATGCGGCTGACCACGGCGGTCATCACCGCCGGCGGCACTTCGAACACCTTGTGCAGCACCCCATCAATGCGGAAGCGCATGCGGCCCATGTCGCGGCGCGGCTCCAGGTGGATGTCCGAGGCGCGCTGCTCGTAGGCGTACTGCAGCAGCCAGTCGACGATGTGCACGATGTGCTGGTCGTCGGCGTTGACGTCGCCGGCGCGGCCCAGTTCGACCAGCTGCTCGAAGCTGGGCAGGGTGGCGTTGGCCTCGCCGCGCACGTCGCCGCGCGCACCCCGCACCGAGCGGGTGACCCCGAAGAACTCCATGGTGTAGCGGTGCAGGTCCAGCGGGTTGACCATCGCCAGTTCGATCCGGCGCCGGGTCAGGTGCTGCAGGTCGCGCAGCCATTCCTGTACCAGTGGCTCGCTGGTGGCCACCAGCAGCCGTTCACCATCCACCGCCAGTGGCAGGAAGCGGTGGCGGCGCGCATAGGCGTGGGAGACTACGGCGGTGACCGAGGCCACGTCGACCCGGGTCGGGTCGATGCGCAGGTAGCGGGTGCCGGTGCGCGCGGCCAGCCATTCGGTCAGCCGTTCCAGACCGAGTTCGCCGCCACCGGTGGCGGCCAGCTTCAGGTTGGCCAGCAGCACCAGCGGATGCACTTCGCTGGCGTTGCGCGCGCCTTGGGCGGAGAAGCGGATGCGCTCCAGGTCGGAGGCGGCGACCTGGCCATCGGCGACCAGCGCGGCGACCACCTGTTCGAAGCCGAGCCGGCCCGGCGGCAACGGCACCGCCATCCCGGCACCGGGATCGGCGGGGGCGGCGAAAACTACGGGAGGGCGCTGTTCCATCCGCCAATTTCCTCAAAGCGCGCCAGGCGCGCGGTAATGGGGTGGGCCGTCCAGAAGGCGGCAACGCGGTCGCTCGCTATACTAGCGCACCCCTTCTGCAGGCAAGAATCCGCCGCATGTCCGTCACCAAGAGCGTTCCGATCACTTTCCAGGGCCTGATCCAGACCCTCAACCAGTATTGGGCGCAGCAGGGCTGCGTGCTGATCCAGCCGCTGGACCTGGAGGTGGGTGCCGGTACCTTCCACCCGGCCACGTTCCTGCGCTCGATCGGTCCGGAAAGCTGGAATGCCGCGTACGTGCAGCCTTCGCGCCGCCCCACCGACGGCCGCTACGGCGAAAACCCCAACCGCCTGCAGCGCTACTACCAGTACCAGGTGGCGATGAAGCCGAGCCCGGACAATATCCAGCAGCTGTACCTGGATTCGCTCAAGGCGCTGGGCATCGATCCGCTGGTGCACGACCTGCGCTTTGTCGAGGACAACTGGGAATCGCCGACCCTTGGTGCCTGGGGCCTGGGCTGGGAAGTGTGGTTGAACGGGATGGAAGTCACCCAGTTCACCTATTTCCAGCAGGCCGGTGGCCTGGAGTGCAAGCCGGTGCTCGGCGAGATCACCTACGGTCTGGAGCGCCTGTGCATGTACCTGCAGAACTGCGACAACGTCTATGACCTGGTCTGGACCTATGGTCCGGACGGCACCCCGGTCACCTATGGCGATGTGTACCTGCAGAACGAGATCGAGCAGAGCACCTACAACTTCGAATACGCCGACGTGGACGAAATGTTCCATCGCTTCGATGCCTGCGAAAAGGAAGCGCAGAAGCTGGTCGATGTCGGCCTGCCGCTGCCGGCCTACGAGCAGGTCTGCAAGGCCAGTCACGCCTTCAACCTGCTGGATGCGCGCCGTGCGATCAGTGTGACCGAGCGCCAGCGCTACATCCTGCGCGTGCGCGCGCTGGCCCAGGCGGTGGCCAAGCTGTACGAGGCCAAGCGCCTCGAAGCCGTCGCCGCCAAGGAGGTGCAGGCATGAGCACGATGCTGCCGCTGCTGATCGAACTGGGCACCGAAGAATTGCCGGTGAAGGCGCTGCCGGGCCTTGCCCAGGCCTTCTTCGATGGCGTCGTGGATGGCCTGAGCAAGCGCGGCGTGACCATCGATCGTGGCCATGCCAAGCCGTTGTCGACCCCGCGCCGTCTGGCCGTGCTGCTGCCCGGCGTGGCCGTGGAACAGCCCGAACAGCACAGCGAAGTGCTCGGTCCGTACCTGAACATCGCACTGGATGCCGACGGCCAGCCGACCAAGGCGCTGCAGGGTTTCGCGGCCAAGGCCGGGATCGACTGGACCGCGCTGGAGCGCACCAGCGATGCCAAGGGCGAACGCTTCGTGCACCGCTCCACCACGCCGGGCGCGCGCACCGCGTCACTGCTGCCTGAGATCCTGCGCGAGGCGATCGCGGCGATGCCGATCCCCAAGCCGATGCGCTGGGGCAGCCACGCCTATGGCTTCGCCCGCCCGGTGCATTGGCTGGTGCTGCTGCACGGCACCGAGATCATCGAGGCCGAGCTGCTGGGCCTGAAAGCCGACCGCATGAGCCGCGGCCATCGCTTCATGCACGACAAGACCGTGTGGCTGTCTTCGCCGGAGGACTACGTCAGCTCGCTGCAGGCCGCCTTCGTGCTGGTGGATGCCGACGTGCGCCGCGCGCGCATCGTCGAGCAGGTCAATGCCGAGGCCGCCCGGGCCGGTGGCCAGGCGCGGATCACCGATGACAACCTGGAGCAGGTGGTCAACCTGGTGGAATGGCCGGCGCCGGTGCTGTGCAGTTTCGAGCGCGAGTTCCTGGCCGTGCCGCAGGAAGCGCTGATCGAGACGATGGAGATCAACCAGAAGTTCTTCCCGGTGCTGGATGCCGGCGGCAAGCTGACCGAGAAGTTCATCGGCATTGCCAACATCGAATCCAGGGACGTGGCCGAGGTGGCCAAGGGCTACGAGCGGGTGATCCGTCCGCGTTTCTCCGATGCCAAGTTCTTCTTCGACGAAGACCTCAAGCAGGGTCTGGACGCGATGGGCGACGGCCTCAAGACCGTCACCTACCAGGCCAAGCTGGGCTCGGTGGCCGACAAGGTCGCCCGCGTGGTCGCGCTGGCCGAGGTGATCGCGCCGCAGGTGGACGCCGATCCGGTGCTGGCCAGGCGCGCCGCGGTGCTGGCCAAGAACGACCTGCAGTCGCGCATGGTCAACGAGTTCCCGGAGCTGCAGGGCATCGCCGGCCGTCATTACGCGCTGACCGGTGGCCAATCGCCGGAGGTGGCGCTGGCCATCGACGAGGCTTACCAGCCGCGCTTCGGCGGCGATGACATCGCGCTCTCGCCGCTGGGCAAGGTACTGGCCATCGCCGAGCGCCTGGATACGCTGGTCGGTGGCTTTGCCGCCGGCCTCAAGCCGACCGGCAACAAGGACCCGTTCGCGCTGCGCCGCAATGCGTTGGGGCTGGCGCGCACGATCATCGAGAGCGGGTTCGACCTGGACCTGCGCGCGCTGATCGGCACGGCCATCGCCGGCCTGCCGGCGGGCGTGCAGCCCAGCGCTGAGCGCAAGACCGAGGCGTTGCCGCAGGAACTGTACGAGTTCATCCTCGACCGCCTGCGTGGCTATTACGCCGACAAGGGCGTGCCCGCCACGCACTTCAACGCGGTGGCCGAGCTGAAGCCGGCCTCGTTGTATGACTTCGACCGCCGTGTCGATGCGATCGGCATCTTCGCCGCGCTGCCCGAAGCGGAGGCGCTGGCTGCGGCCAACAAGCGCATCCGCAACATCCTGCGCAAGGCCGAGGGCGACATCCCGGGCATGGTCGATCCGGCGCTGTTGGCCGAGCCGGCGGAAAGCGAGCTGGCCGAAGCGGTGGAAGCGGCCATCGACGACAGCAATGCCAGCCTGCACCAGAAGGATTACGTCAGCGTGCTGGCGCGTCTGGCGCGGCTGCGTCCGCAGGTGGATGCGTTCTTCGACGGGGTGATGGTCAACGCCGAGGATCCGGCGCTGCGCGGCAACCGCCTGGCCCTGCTCAAGCGCCTGGGCGACCGCCTGGGCAGCGTGGCGGCGATCGAGCACCTGTCCAACTGAGGTGGCGGGGGCCGCGTGGCCCCCGCTGACAACACCGAAGGCGCGAACGGTCACCGCCGTCGCGCCTTCTGCATTTCCAGCCTCGCGTGGCGCGCGCTGTGATGTGCCGCGGCCGGTTGCGGACGGTTCTGTCCGACAACCTGCTGCCATCGATGAGGCGGTTAACGTCAGAAGCCACCTGCTGCCCGATTTTAACGGGTCCTTCACTACCGTTCTGAAACAGCCACGCCGATTTCGCATGCTCGCGATGGCCCGTTATGCTGTGTCCATGCAGCCAAAGAATTACGCCCTTCCCCTGATGTTCCTGTCGCTGGTCACCGCTTCGGTGGCACACGCCCGCGGAACGATCGACAAGGTGGAAATCAAAGGACTGGACAAGGGCGACGACGCCGAGATGATCGAGAACATCGAGGTCTCGCTGTCGCTGTACGACACCATCGGCAAGCCGCAGGGCGAGTCGCGGCTGGAGTATCTGTTGTCCCAGGCCGAACGCCAGACCCGCGAGGCGCTGGAGCCGTTCGGTTACTACAATCCGGTGATCAAGGTCGAGAGCCCGCGCGAGGGCGAAAACCTGCGCGTGGTGATCCATGTCGACAAGGGCCCGCCGACGCTGGTGCGCCGCGAGCACATCGACATCACCGGGCCGGCGCAGCTGGACCAGTACCTGCAGGAAGACCTGGAGAAGTTCAAGCCGCGCAAGGGCCAGCGTTTCGAGCACACCACCTACGAAGCCAGCAAAATCACCGTGACCCGGCGGCTGGCCGAGCGCGGTTACTTCGATGCCGACTACACCCAGCGCCAGGTGCAGATCACCCGTGCCGAGAACGCCGCCGACATCGACCTGACCTGGGACAGCGGCCGCCGTTACAACATGGGCGACATCCGCTTCCACCAGGATTACTTCGTCGACACGCTGTTCGACCCGCTGGTGTACTGGGACAAGGGCAGCTACTTCCACGAAGGCAAGCTGGACCGCCTGCGTGAATCGCTGACCAAGCTGGACTACTTCAGCGTGATCGACATCCAGCCGCGTCCGGACCAGGCCGATGCGAACGGCGACGTGCCGGTGGACGTCAACCTGACCCGCGCCAAGCGCTCGATCTACACCGCCGGCCTGAGCTACGGCAGCGAGAGCGGCGCCGGTGTGCGCGGCGGGCTGGAGCGGCGGTTCCTCAACAGCCGCGGCCACAAGATGAACACCCAGCTGGACTACGCGCAGAAGCGCAAGAGTCTGGTCACCAGCTACCGCATCCCGGCCTTCGCTTGGCTCGATGGCTGGTATGCGTTCACCGCCAGCGCCTACGACGAGCAGACCGATTACATCGACCTGCGCAACTTCAAGCTGTCGGCCAGCCGCAGTGGCGAGATCAACGAACACTGGACCGCGATCGCCTCGATCAACGCGCTGCGTGAGCGCTGGCGCTACGCCTCGGGCACCGAGTTCACCGATGCGGTCTACAACACGTCCACGCTGGTGTACCCGCAGCTGGTGGCCGACTACGTCAATGTCGACGATGACCTGTTCCCGCGCAAAGGCATCAGCGGCAGCGCGACGCTGCGCGGCGGCGTGGAAGGGGTGGGCTCGGACACCAGCTTCGTGCAGGCCAACATGGTGTTGCGCTGGTACGTGCCCATCGGCGATACCGACCGCCTGATCCTGCGCGGTGAAGGCGGCACCACCTGGACCAGCGACCTGGTGGCGATGCCGCCAAGCCTGCGCTTCTTCGCCGGTGGCGATCGCAGCATCCGCGGTTATGCCTACCGTGAAGTGGGCCCACGCACACCGGCACCGGACAAGTACGCGCTGGGCGCGAAGAACCTGGTGATCGGCTCGGCCGAATACGAGCATTACTTCAAGGGCGGGCCGTGGGGCGCGGCGGTGTTCGTCGACACCGGCAGCGCGTTCGACAACACCATCGACCTGCATACCGGCGTGGGCTTCGGCGTGCGCTGGAAATCGCCGGTGGGTCCGGTCCGCGTGGATATCGCGCACGGCTTGAACGACCCCGATTCGCAGTTCCAGCTGTACCTGAACATCGGAGCGGACCTGTGAGCACGCCGACGCCAACGCCGCCTGCCGCCCCCCCGCCGCATCGCGTGCGCTTCTACCGCAAACGGCGCTTCTGGGCGTGGTCCGGGTTCACCGTGCTTGGCCTGGTGCTGCTGGCCCTGCTGTTGCTGTACTGGCTGCTGCAGACGGTGGCCGGTCGCGATGTGCTGCTGGCCCAGGTCGTGGCGCGGTTGCCGGTGGGCGCCACGTTGACCTGGAGCAAGGTCGAGGGCCCCGTCGCCGGTCCGCTGGTGCTGCACGACGTGGATTTCCGCTACGACGATATCCACTTCACCGCCGAGCGCGCCTACCTCGATCCGGACATCCGTCCGCTGCTCGGGCGCAAGCTGCAACTGGATGCGTTGCAGCTCAAGAACGCCACGTTGAACCTGGCCAAGAGCGATGAGCCGTTCGAGCTGCCGTCCTGGCCCGATTCGCTGCCGCAGATCGAGATGCCGCTGGCGATCCAGGCCGACACGATCACGATCGACGGGTTCCGCATTACCCAGGCGCAGCAGCCGCTGATCGACATCACCAAGGTGCGTGGTGGCGTGGAAATCGCCAACGGCGAATTCCGCGCGACCCAGCTGAAGATCGACAGTGACATGGGCGATTTCCGCGTGGACGGGCGTTACCTGCCGCGCAGCGATTACGACACCGACATCACCATCGGCGCGCTGCTGCCGGCCCCGCGCGGGCGCACCCCGGCGCGGTTGGGGCTGGTGGCGCGCGGCGACCTGGGGCATATGGAAGTCGCGCTGGCCGGCAATGCGCCGGCACCGCTGCAGGCCAGCCTGGTGTTCGATGGCCGCACCGATCCGGTGTGGAAGGCCAGTGCCCGCAGCAAGGAGCTGGACCTGGCGCTGCTGGTGCCGGGCATGGACGCGACCACCAGCACGCCGATGGCGCTGGACGTGCAGGCCGATGGCAAGGGCGGTCAGGCCAACCTGCAGGGTAGCTTCAAGCAGGGCGACATCGCGGTGGAACTGGCGCCCTCCAAGGTCGGCCTGGCCGACCAGGTGCTGACCGTGGCGCCGCTGCAGATCAAGGCCTTTGGTGGTCAGGCGCGGCTGCAGGGCAAGGCGGATTTCACCGACAAGGAAAACGCCAGCCTGCGCTTCTCCATCGTCGCCAACGACCTGACCTTCGTGCCTGCGGCCGACACCACCACCGCCGGCGCGGCTGCGCCGGTACCGGTGACGTTGAAGGAAGCACGGCTAGGCCTGGCCGGTACGCTGAAGAACTGGGCGGCCGTGGGCAATGCGTCGGTGGAGCGCGAGAAGCAGACCGCCGACCTGCAGTTCGATGTGCGCGGCAACGACCAGGCCGCCTCGATCAAACAGGTGCAGGCCAGTACCCCGGGCGGGTCGCTGGATGTGACCGGCCAGGTGGCCTGGGCGCCGCAGCTGGACTGGGACGTGGCGATCAAGCTGGCCGGATTCGATCCGGGCTATTTCGCCCCGGGTTGGGACGGCAAGCTGTCCGGCGCGCTGGCCTCCAAGGGCCGCCAGCTGCCGCCGCCGACGGGCAGCCCGGCCGGCACCGCCGGCAGCTATGAAGCCACCGTCGACGTGCCCGGGATCAAGGGCACGCTGCGCAAGCGCACGCTGGATGCGCAGGGCAAGTTCGCGCTGCGCGGCGAACAGGGCGAGGGCAACCTCAGCCTGGCACTGGGCAACAGCCGCCTGACCGCGAAGGGGTCGGTCGGCGACCGCCTGGATATCGATGCACAGCTGCAACCGGTGCAGCTGGACGACCTGCTGCCCGGCAGCAGCGGCAGCCTGCGTGGCCACGTGCTGGTGAAGGGACCGCGCAGCGCGCCGGACATCACCGCCGACCTGGTCGGCAGCGGGTTGCGCTGGGACGACTGGAGCGCCGAGGCGATCAGCATCAAGGGCCGCCTGCCATGGCAGGGTGACAGCGGCACGCTGGCGGTGCAGGGCAGCAAGGTGCAGGTCGGGATGCTGCTGGACACGCTCAACGTGGATGCGCGCGGCAGCGTGTCCAACCTGCGCCTGGATGCGCAGACCCGGAACGAACTGGGCGCGGTCGCGCTCAGCGGCAGCGTGCGCCAGCAGGGCCAGGCATGGCGTGGCGAGCTGGGCGCGCTGCGCATCGCACCGGTCAAGGGCGATGCGTGGAGCCTGCGCACGCCGGCCACCTTCAGCGTGCAGGGCAGCACCTTCACCCTCAGCGATGCCTGCCTGGGCGCGGCCACCGGCGGTGCGCTGTGCGCCAGTGCGAACTGGCCGCGCGACGGCCTGGTGGTGCGCGGCGATGCGTTGCCGCTGGCACTGGTGCAGCCGTGGCTGCCGCCGCAATCCGGTCGCCGCATGTACCTGCGTGGCGAGCTGACCCTGGATGGTCGCATCCGTCCGCGCGGCAATGCGTGGGAAGGCAGCGCCAAGATCGCCTCGGCGGAAGGCGGCATCCGCCTGGGCGACAACGCACGCGGCGAACTGGTGCGTTACGACCACTTCTCGGTGGACGTGGAAATGACCCAGGCGCAGATCAACGGCAAGCTCGGCGTCGGTTTCCAGGGCGATGGCTTCGTCGATGCCAAGGTGCAGACCGGTTGGGATGCCAGCGCGCCGCTCAATGGCGAGCTGTACATGAACATCGCGCGGCTGTACTGGCTGGAACTGTTCTCGCCGGACATCGTGCGCCCCACCGGGCTGATCGAAGGCCACGTGAGCCTGCGCGGCACGCGGGGCACGCCGTCGCTGGGCGGCGAGGCCACGTTGAGCAGGTTCAAGGGTGAGTTCCCGGCGCTGGGCCTGACCTTCGATGAAGGCAAGGGCAGCTTCACCGCACAGCCCGACGGCTCGGCCAAGATCAGCGCGCAGGCCAATTCGGGCAAGGGCACGCTGTATGTGGATGGCGGGCTGTCGTGGTTTGGCGATGCGCAGCCGCTCAAGCTGCACATCCATGGCGAAAACGTGCTGCTGGCCAACACCAGCGAACTGCGTGTGATCGCCAATCCGGACCTGGACTTCGGCCTGGCCGGCAAGACCATGGAGCTGCGCGGCACCGTGCACGTGCCCGAGGCCGACCTCGACCTGGAGCGCCTGGATCGCGGCACGTCGGTGTCCGAGGACGTGGTGGTGCTCGATCCGGTCGATCCGGAAGAAACCCCGACCTCGCCGCTGGACATGGACCTGACCGTGAGCCTGGGCGACAAGGTCAAGATGAGCGGCTTCGGCCTGAAGGGCGCGCTCGGCGGCAAGATGCAGGTGTGGGCGCGGCCGGGCCGCGAGATGACCGCCAATGGCGGGCTGGAAGTCAGTGGCCGCTACAAGGCCTACGGGCAGGACCTGACCATCACCCGCGGCAACCTCAACTGGAACTACAACGCGGTCTCCGACCCGCGCATCAACATCCGCGCCGAGCGCAAGATCGGCGATGTCACCGCCGGTATCGACGTCACCGGCCGCGCGCAGTCGCCGCGCGTGGATGTGTGGTCGGACCCGGCGATGTCGCAGTCCGAAGCGCTGGCCTTCCTCGTGCTGGGACGCAGCCTGACCGGTGCCAGCAGCGACCAGGCCCAGCAGGTCAACGCCGCCTCGGCGGCGCTGTCGGCCGGCAGCGGCCTGCTGGCCGCGCAGCTGGGCGCCAAGCTTGGCCTGGACGATGCAGGGGTGAGCCAGTCGCGCGCGCTGGGCGGGTCGGTGATCGGCGTGGGCAAGTACATCTCGCCCAAGCTGTACGTCGGCTACGGCGTGTCGCTGGTGGGCAGCGGCTCGGTGCTGACGCTGAAGTACCTGCTGCGTCGCGGCTTCGATCTGGAAGTGGAATCGAGCACGGTGGAAAACCGTGGGTCGTTGAACTGGCGGCGGGAGAAGTAACGGGCGACGGCGCACCTGCGTCGGCGCGTCATCGGCAGCTCATGACCGGGGGTCGTGAGCCGTGCGATTGGACCAGCGCAGCCGGTCGCGGTGCTGGTGCAGGTCCTGCGCCCACCACACCAGCGCCATCCCCCAGGCGGGCACGATGGTCAGCAGCGCCAATACGCGCTAGAGTCCCCGGAAATCATCGGCGTTGGGAGTGAAGGGGCCGCAGCGGGCCAGCAGCCGCTGCCACGCTACGTGCAGGATGATCGCGTTGGCCACCAGCAGCCCCGCCAGCGCGGCCACCGGGATGCCGGGGGTCAGGCTCAGGGCCAGCCACAGGCTGCCCATGGCGCTGGCGACCAGCAGCGGAATGGTCAGGATGCGCAACCCGGGCAGGGCGGTGGGTATCTGTTCCGGCGCGCGCTGCCAACGCACCAGTGCGCGCAGGGCCACGCCGGACAACCACAGCGTCGGCACGAACAGCGTTCCGATCAGCATGATCAGGATGGCGCGCTGGGTGCCGCTGAACTGGCCATCGCCGGACGGCGGCAACGGCCAGCTGCCCAGCACGCCCCACAGGCAGACCAGCCCGCAGAAGGCGGCAAGCGTGCCGGCGCGCAGCGCGCCGCTGAGCAGGTGGATGCGATCGCCCTCGTTGCCGAAGCGCGCCCAGAACGCGACCTGGGCGGGGGCCAGGCCAGGCGGTGTCTCCCGGGTCGTCCAGAAGTCCAGGGCGCTCAGCACGCCGATGGCTTCGTTGACGCGCGGGGGCACCAGCGTGGTCAGCAGGTTGCGCCACAACGGGCGGTCCTGGCGCAGGCTGCGCAGCACGCTGCTGTCGGGCAGCAGCAGGCTGTCGGTGACGTCCAGGTAGCGCTGGGCCAGGCTGGCGGCGCCCTGCGGCGACAGCAGCCAGGCCTGGTGCCAACGGCGCACGGCGGCCTCCAGGTCCCAGCGATCGATGTCCCCGCCCAGGTCGTCCCAGGCGAAGCATGCGGTGAGGCAGGCGACCACCGGCGGCGGCAGCGGTGGGTCGCCGGCCTGGAGGGCCTGCAACACGGCCTCGCCGATGGCCGGCTTGTCGCCGAGCGACCACAGTTCCGGTTGCTGCTGCAGCCAGGCCTCGAGCGTGGCTGCGTCGTGCTCCCTGGCGAAGGCGGCGATGCGGCTGCCTACCGCGTCGACATACACTGCCGGTGCCGATGGCCGGGCCGGGGCCGCTGCAGGCGCGTCGGCACGGGCACGGGCATGGGCGCGCCCGCCGGAAGGGGGAGGGCCATCGTCCTGCGCCTGCACCCACGCCAGCGCATCCTGGTAGGCCGCGTGCAGGTGCTGGAACGCCTCCGGATCGTCGTCCGGCCGGCTAACCCGCAGCCGTTGCGCGTACGCGCGCTTGACCGCGCGCACGTCGACCGGTGTGCCGTCATCCAAGCCCAGCCAGGTCAGATCCCAGCTCATGCGCGCTGTTCAAGGCGCAGCGCGCGCGCGGCGCCCGGACGCGCCGGCCCGGGGCGAGCTGCGCGGCGCCTCATCGATGCACGACCTTGGTCATCGCATCCACCGTCCAGGCCAGCAGTGCGCCGGCCACGGCGATCTCGCCGAACATCAGCGCCAGCCCACCCAGTTTCAGGAACGGCCAGATCCCGAGCAGCAGCCAGCCGTTGAACTGGAAAACGTAGCCGGCGCGATGCCACCAGCGCCGGATCGACAGGCCCAGCGTCAGCCACGCCAGCGCACTGCCGGCAACGCGGGCGTCGGCGACGTGGATCACCAGCAGCGCCGTAATCGCCAGCAGCGGGATCAGCCACAGCTTCAGGTGCGGCCAGCGCACGGCGGGGTCCTCGTCGGCAATCTGCCACTGCGCGATGGCGCGCAGCGCCGGCAACACCGCACCCAACGCCAGCACCGCGGCCGCGGCGACCAGGCCGATCTGCACGAACTCGGCCATGCCCAACGGCGGGATGAAGCCGCCGCTGCGACGGGTAGGGGTCAGGTTGACGAGCATGCCCAGCAGCGGCACGACGGCCATGACGATCACGGCCAACAGGGCACTGCGCAGGAGTGCGACCTGCATGCGGACCCACCCCAGCGTGCTGCGATCGGCAAGGGCCAGCCAGAAGGCGACCTGCTCGCGCCGTAGCGGCGGCGGCGCGTCGCTGGCATCGTGGATGTCCAGGCGGGCGAGGGTGTCACGCATTGCGCTCACCCGTTCCGGCCAGCAGGCGCTCCACAGCGACTGCCACCGCGCCCACGGACGCGTCAGGCGATCCAGGCGGATGCGGGCTTTTTCCGGGTCCAGCGGTACGCCATCGCGATGCAGGAACCGCCCCAGCGCAGCGTGGTTGCGCGGCTGCAATACCCACAGACGATGCAGGCGCAGCCGACACGCGTCGGCATCGTAGGGGTCCAGTCCGCTGCCCACCTCGTTCCAGCAGAAACACTGCGAGAGCAGCTCGAAATTGCCGATGTGGATCGGCACTTCCCTGGACAGCAGCGCGGCCAGCACGGCGTCGCCGATCAGCGGCTTGTCGCGCAGCGACCACAGTTCCGGACGCAGCTGCAGCCAGCGCTCGAACGCGGGTGGCTCGGACTGTTGGGCCTCGTTGATGATCCGCCGCGCGACGACGTCGGGATCGACCGGCGGGGCCGCTGGCTGTGGGAGCGGAACCGGTACCCGATCCGGTGCGGAAGGATCCGCATGGGCGGCAGCAGGGTAGGTGGTGTCACCATCGTCCAGGGTGAGCACCGGGTCGTGTGCTCCCGGTGCGTCGGCCGCGGCCATGACTTCCTCGACCGGCGCCGGCGTGGTCCCGGGTTCGGCGGCGCTCGCCATTGCCTGGTCCCGCTGCAGCCCCTGCGCGATGTCGGCGACCGGCACCGGCGACAGGTCGTGCCGGCCTTCGTCGTCTTCCTGATCCTGCCACTGCGCACGGTACTGCGCCCAGCTCAGCGCGGCCTGGTAGGCCTCGTGCAACTGCTGGAAGCCCACCGGGTCGTCATCCGGCCGCGTGGTGCGCAGACGCTTGGCGTAGGCGCGTTTCACCGCGCGCTCGTCCGCGTCCTCCGCCAGGTCGAGGGCCGCGTGGCCCCAGCTCATGCGTCGCGTTCCAGTGCGTCCATGGCCGCGGACAGCTCACCGCGGTGCTGGTCGATGCGCTTGATGTCCTGGCTGTCCAGCGCATGCCGGAACTGCTCCAGCCACGACTGCAGCAGGTCGCGCTGGTCGAGGTATTCCTCGTACAGGCGCTCGGCGCGCGCCACCGTGGCCAGGTTCTGCTGCTGGTCGCGCGGATGGATCTTCAGGCCCTGCAGGGCCAGCAGGCGGTCACGGATGTCCTGCGCGGAGAGCAGCCCGGGGTTCTGTTCCAGGATCAGCTCGTGGCGGGTGCCGGTCGCGTCCTGGGTGACTTCCACCTGCAGCAGGCCGTTGACGTCGTAGGTGAAGCGGGTGGTGACGGCTTTTTCGGCGGCCGTGCCCAGCCGCGGCAACGGCACCCGCAACTCACCCAGTTTGATGTTCTTGTCCACCGTGGGGCTCTCGCCCTGGTAGATGTCGATCACCACTTCGCGCTGGTCGTCGCGGACCGGGAAGAAGCGGTCCTCGCGGCTGACCGGCACCACGCTGTTGCGCTGGATGATCGGGTGGAAATAGCCGCTGCGTTCGCTGCCATCGGGCCCGCGTCGCGAGACCTGGGTGCCCAGCGTGTACGGGCACACATCGGTGAGCACGATCTCCTGCAGGCTCAGGTCGCGACTCTTGAGGCCGGCGGCCACCGTGGCGCCCAGCGCGATGGCCTGGTCGGGGTGGATGTGGCGCAACGGCAGGCGGCCGAACATGCGCGTGACCAGGCGGCTGATCATCGGCATGCGCACCGCGCCACCGACCAGCACGATGTCATCCAGCGCTTCGGGCTTGAGCCGGGCGTCGCGGATGGCGCGCTCGATCGGCGCACGCATGCGTTGCAGCAGCGGCTCGCACAGTTGGGCGTAGCGGGCTTCGTCGAGCTGCCAGGACAGCTGCCGGCTGCCCAGCGCGATCTCCAGGCGACCGTCGCCCTGCTGGCTCAACTCGCGCTTGAACAGCTCCAGCCGGCGCAGCAGTTGGGCCTGCTCGGCGCTGGACAGGCTGGCCGGGTCCAGGCCGTTCTCGGCATGGAAGGCCTGGGCCAGCACCTGCAGGAAATCCTCGCCGCCGAGGAAGTTGTCGCCGGCGCTGGCGTGGACCTCGATCACCCCGTCGAACAGCTCCAGGATCGATACGTCGAAGGTGCCGCCGCCCAGGTCCAACACCAGCACCCGGCCTTCCTCGTCACGCTGCTGCAGGCCGTAGGCCAGCGCTGCGGCAGTGGGCTCGTTGATCAGCCGTTCCACGCGGATGCCGGCCAGCTCGCCGGCCGCGCGCGTGGCCTTGCGCTGGGCATCGGAGAAGTAGGCCGGCACGCTGATCACCGCCTCTTCCACCGGGTGCCCGAGCGCGGCCTCGGCATCGGCCAGCAGCGAGCGCAGCACCAGCGCGGACAGTTCTTCGGGACGGAACGTGCGGCTGCCGAGGCGCACTTCGCGGTCGCTCCCCATCCAGCGCTTGAAGTTGGCCACGCTGTGCTGCGGGTGGCTGACCAGGCGGTCGCGGGCCGGCTGCCCGACCAGCACCGCGTCGTCGGCCAGGCTGACCACCGAAGGGGTGAGCAGCTCGCCATGCGCGTTGGGGAACAGCCGGGGGCCTTCTGTGGAATGGACACCGATGAGGGAATGGGTGGTGCCCAGGTCGATACCGACGATCATCTGCGGACGTCCGTTGTGCAGAAAAACGCGATTGTAGGAGCGTCGCGCACCCCTGACCATCGGGCGTTGCCCCACAGCGTCCCCGAGGCTAAGGTTCCCGACTGTTCTGACGTACCGGATGTGCCCATGTCGCCACGTAAAGCCCTGCCCACCGCCTTGGCCCTGGGCCTCACCCTCGCCGCCGGCGCCCACGCCGATGAAGGCATGTGGATGCCGACCCAGCTGCCGGAACTGGCCAAACCGCTCAAGGCGGCCGGCTTCAAGGGCGACCCGGCCGACCTGGCCAACGTCACCGCGCCGCCGCTGAGCGCGGTGGTACGCGCTGGTGGCGGCACCGGCTCGTTCGTGTCCGGCGACGGGCTGCTGCTGACCAACCACCATGTCGCGATGGGTGTGATCCAGTACAACAGCTCGCCCGAGCACGACCTGATCAACGACGGCTTCATCGCCCAGGGCCGCAGCGATGAGCGCGCGGCCAACCCGGACTTCCGCGTGCTGGTCACCACCGGCTTTGACAAGGTCACCGATCAAGTGCTGGCCGGTGCGCGCGGCCAGACCGGTCGTGCCTATTTCGATGCGGTCGACCGCGCCAGCAAGCAGCTGGTGGCCGAGTGCGAAAAGGAGGGCAACGTGCGCTGCAGCGTGGCCGACATGTACTACGGCACCGATTTCTACCGCATCCGCCAGCTGGAACTGAGCGATGTGCGGCTGGTGTACGCGCCGCCGCGCGCGATCGGCAACTACGGCGATGAGATCGACAACTTCATGTGGCCACGCCACACCGGCGATTTCACCCTGCTGCGCGCGTATGTCGGCAAGGACGGCAAGCCGGCGCCGTACAGCCCGGACAACGTGCCGTACCAGCCGCCGGCACACCTGAAGATGGCCATCGATGGGCCCAGGACCGGTGACTACGCGATGCTGGCCGGCTACCCCGGCATCACCTACCGCCATCGCACCGCCGCCGAATTCGCCGGGCAGATCGATGCGGTGCTGCCGCGGCGGGTGGCGGTGTTCCAGCAGATGATCGACACCATCGAGGCGGCCAGCGCCAAGGATGCACAGGCGCGCACGCGTTATGCCTCGCAGCTGCAGTCACTGAAGAACAACCGCAAGCGTGCCGCCGGCGAGCTGGAGGGCCTGGTGCGCAGCGATGCCAAGGCCCAGCGCGCCAGCGACGAAGCGGCGATGCTCAAGGCCACCGATGCCAGCTACCAGGGCGACATCCAGGCCCTGCTCGGGTCGTTGTCGCAGGGCGCATCGGTGGGCGAACGCGACCTGCTGCTGGACCTGCTGTCGGCGCAGAGCCAGCTGCTGCGTTCGGCGCTCATGCTTGAGCGGCTGCGCATCGAGTCGGCCAAGCCCGATGCCGAGCGCGAGAGCGGCTACCAGCAGCGCGATCTGGCGTTGATTGAAGGCACCTTGAAGCAGGTGCAGCGCCGCTACGCGCCGGCAGTGGAGAAGGCGTTGCTGACCACCCTGCTGACCCGCTACCAGCAGCTGCCCGACGCGCAGCGCGTGCCCGAGTACGACGCCGCCTTTGGCCGTACCCCGGCCGCGCTGGCCAAGGCGCTGGACAGCCTGTACGCCGGCACCCGCCTGGGCGATGAGTCCGAGCGTCTGTCGCGCCTGGCTGCGGCACGGGACGGCAAGCCGTTGGCCCGCGATCCGCTGATCGACTTGGCCGGGCCGCTGGTGGCCGCGCAGTTGCGCCTGGACGATGAGAGCAAGACCCGCGCCGGCGAGCAGCTGCGCCTGCGCCCGGCCTACATGCAGGCGCTGTTCGCGTGGCGGGCCAAGCAGGGCCGCGCGGTGTACCCCGATGCCAACCGCACCCTGCGCATCAGCTACGGCAAGGTCGAGGCGCTGTCGCCGCGCGATGCGGTGCATTTCGACCCGGTCACCACCGTGGCCGGGATCGTCGAGAAGAACACCAACGCCTACCCGTTCGATGCCCCCAAGCCGCTGCTGGCGGCCATCGCCAAGGGCGATTTCGGCTCCACCGCCGACCCGGTGCTGAAGACCCAGACGGTCAACTTCCTGACCAACCTGGACACCACCGGCGGCAACTCCGGCTCGCCGGTGCTCAATGCCAAGGGCGAGCTGATCGGGCTGAACTTCGACAGCAACTGGGAGTCGGTCAGCGCCAGCTGGTGGTTCGACCCGCGCTACAAGCGTGCCGTGCACGTGGACATGCGCTACCTGCGCTGGCTGCTGGCCAAGGTCTACCCGGCGCCCGAGCTGCTGAAGGAAATGGGCGTTCCGGCCGAATGAGCCGCAGGTAGGCCACGACCGCCGGTCGTGGCCTACACTGGGTGCTGGCGCTGGGGAGCGGACACACACGTGGTGGCAATGCAGGACGAGGACGACGGCACGACGCCGGCGGCGACACGGGGGGATCTGCACGGGCTCCGGGTCTGGGTGGTCGAGGATGATCCGGAGCTGCTGGCGCTCAGCGTGGACGACCTGCGCTGGCGTGGCGCCGAGGTGACGGGACTGGACAGTGCCGAGGCGCTGTACCGGGCCTTGGCGGTGGGCCGCTGCGACATCGTGGTGCTCGACGTCGGCCTGCCCGGCGAAGACGGCTATGCGGTGGCCCGGCATCTGCGCCGGATCGCCGATATCGGCATCGTGATGCTTACCGGGCGTGGCAGCACCCATGAGATGGCGCACGGCCTCTCGCTCGGTGCCGATGTCTACCTGGTCAAACCGCTGGATGGCGACCTGCTGGCCGCCGCACTCACCAGCCTGCGTCGCCGCTTGCCCACGGCGGCACCGATCGCCCATGCCGCACCTGCCGCCGGTAGCTGGCGAATGCAGGCCGACGGCTGGGACCTGCGGGCGCCCAACGGCGCGGTATTGGCCATCACCCGGGCCGAGCGTGGCTTCCTGCGCGCACTGATGGCCGAGCCGGGTCGCCCGATCGAACGCGAAGCCCTGATCGCAGCGGTCACCGATGAGCCTTGGGACTTCGATCCACATCGGCTTGAGGTGCTGGTGCATCGACTGCGTGCGCGGGTGCGCGGCGGCATCGGCCTGACCCTGCCGGTGCGCGCGTTGCGCGGGGCCGGCTACCTGTGGACCGACGAGGTGTCCTGAGCCCGACGCATGGGTGCGTGTGAGCAAGTGAGAGCAATCGTGAGGTGCTGGCACTGCTTTTGCACGCCGTCCTCACCAGAATCCCTGCCGCCTCCGGCCAACCGGCCGAGGCCGCGCGTCCGTCGTCGACGGCGCGCCATGAATGCCAGGGAGGCCGGTCTGCAATCGCGGCTGCGGCCCTGGCTTTGTCGCCAGCAGGGGAACAGTCGTGCACAAGCAGCAGGTTCGGACGGATGCCGTCGCAGGCATCGCATCGTCGTGGGGTTCGTCGTGGCGCGTACGTGGCTGGCAGCTGCTGTGCGCATGCCTGCTGGGCGGACTGCTGGTACCGGCCGCGTGGGCGGCCAACCTCAGCGTGTCGCAGCTGTCGGACTCGACCAGCGGCTGGCTGCGCGGCGACGGTACCGCGTCGGGCACGGCGAGCAGCGATCCGGCCCCGGTCGGGGCGATCGTGGTGTACGACGTCACCCTGTCCAACAGCGATACCGCCGCCGCCAGCGGCGTGGCGGCGATCTTCGATCTGCCGGCCGATACCCGCGCCTACCAGTTGCCTGCCGCCTGTACTGCGCAGACCGATACCCGCATCGTCTGCCGCTACGCCAGTTTCCCCGGCCAGGCCGCCGGTGGCATCAGTTTCCAGCTCAAGGTCGATACCCAGAACGCACAGCCGGGCACCACCAAGGTGGTGGCGGCGATCGGCAACGCGTCCGCCCTGCCGGCCCCGACCGCGCCGGTCGCCAGCCTGACCAACGCCGATCCGTTCTTCGCCGGTGACAGCAACCCGGCCAACAACCGCCTCGAACAGAACACCACGCTGACCGCCGGCGCCGATCTGGCGCTGACCAAAAGCGGCAGCCCGGCCTCGGTGATCGCCGGTGGCGAGGTGACCTACACCCTCACCGTGCGCAACGCCGGCCCCAGCCCGTCCACCAACTTCCAGGTGATCGACACGCTGCCGGCCGGCTTCGCGGTGGTCCCGGGCAGCTTCAGCGGCACCGGCTGGACCTTCAATTACGGCACCACCACGGCCACCCACGCCGGCAGCCTCGCCAACGGGATGACCCGGACGTTCACCTTCCGCGCCAAGGCCAACGTGTCCAGCGGTGCGGTCACCAATTCCGCGCGCGTGGCCGCCATCGGCACCCCGGACCCGCGTCCGGACAACGACGTGGCCACTGCCAACACCGTGGTGACCACCGGTGCCGACGTGACCGTGGCAATGGTCGCCTCACCGGCCCCGGCCGCCACCGACGGGCCGGTGGTGTTCACCGTTACCGCAGAGAACCTTGGCCCGGAAGCCTCCAGCGGCGTGAGCGTGACGGGCCAGCTGCCGGCCGGCTTCAGCTTCACCGGCACCGGTTCGCTGCCGTCCAACTGGACCTGCACCAGCCCGACCCCGACCACCTTCTCCTGTACGCGCACGGGTGCGATGCCGGCCGGCAGCAAGGACATCCTGCAGATCCAGGCGACGGCCCCGGCCACGCCCGGCAATGTCACCGCCACCGTGCAGATCCAGTCGGCGCTCACTCCTGATCCGAACGATGCCACCCACGGCACCAACAACAACATCGCCACCACCGCGCTGACCGTGCTCGCCGATGGCGCCGACCTGCGCCTGGCCAAGAGCAAGCTGGGCAGCAACGAAAACGGCGAAGTGGTGCCGGTCGGTACCACCTCGGCCAGCAACATGACCTCCACCCTGCGCCTGTGGAACAACGGTCCGGCCCGTATCACCGCCGGTGCGCAGATCGTGGACGTGCTGGCCGATGGCGAGGAATTCATCGCCACCACCGGGCCGTTCACCTGTTCGGCGGTGCCCGCCGCGTACACCCCGGGCACGCGTCAGGTGGTGACCTGCGATTTCACCGGCCCCTATCCGGTGGCCGTCGCTACCGGTACCGGCAACGGCAATGCATTTGCCACGCTGGTGATGACCACCCGTGCGCGCGCGGCCGGTCTGTTGACCAACAATGCCTGCACCGGCGGTTCGGCACCCGGCGGTGGCCCGGCCGCGCTGGAGCCGACCACCGACAGCGGCGTCAACCTGGACAAGATCACCAGCAACGACTGCGCCGGCAGCGGCATCCGCGCCACCGACGATGCGGCCAACCTGTCGATCACCAAGGTCGCCAGCACCGAAGCCGGCGGCGACAAGGTGGTGGGCGTCACCGAAACCTGGGCCGAGTACCTGCTGACCGTGCGCAACAGCGGTGCCGATACCGCCGGCGTGGTGGTCAACGACCCGCTGCCGGGCTTCCTGGACAACAACCGCACCGTGGTGGACATCACCGCGCCGGCCGGTTGGCCGGCGGCCAACTGCCGCATCAACAACGGCAGCCTGATCTGCGAATCGGGCAACGCGGTGCTGGCACGCAACGCCACCGCGGTGATCCGCCTGCGCCTGCGCACGGCCGGCAACACCCCGGGCATCCTCTTCGACAGCGTGGGCAAGACCGCCGCCAGCGGTGCCAACGCTGCCTGCGTGGCGGCCGGCACGGTGCCGGCGTCGGGCCACTTCCATTGCAATCGCGCCGGCGTCGGCGTGGATGGCCGCATCACCGGCTCGGTGGGCGAATCGGACTGGAGCGACAACTACGCCACCGACTGGCTGCGCGTGGAGCGCGTGGCCAACATGCAGACTGTCGAGAAGGTGATCACCAGCGGCGACAACAGCGGCCGCGCCGGCGTGGTCGCCGACTATCGCATCCAGTACCGCAACCAGGGCCCGTCGGCGATTCCGCGGGTCGCCTTCACCGATACCTTCACCCTGCCGGCCGGTGACAGCGGCTTCGTGCTGGTCAACGCGCGTCTTGCCTCCAACAACCAGGCCTGCACCATCACCGCGATGGAGACGGGCATTACCGCCAGCAACACCGCCGGCGGCATTTCCTACCGCAATACCGATACCGCGAGCCCGCGCACGCTGACCCTGACCTGCCCGGCCGTGGCGCTGGCCAATGGCGCAGTGGACACGGTCAATCTGGGCATCCGCCCGAACGTCAACGCCAGCAACACCGGGCGTGTGTTCGACAACGTGGCCGGTTTCAGCTTCCCCGATGGCGCCACCGGCAGCGATGCCAACGGCAGCTGGAACTACAACCTGGTCAGCACCGCGGCCGATGACACCAAGCAAGCGCGGCTGACCTTCGGCGAAGGCCGGGTCGACCTGCTGGTGCAGAAGAACGACCAGGGCTTTGCCGGTGGCATCGACCCGCTGGGCTTCGACCCCCAGGTGCCGGCCAACAACTACCTCACCTACCGGGTGACGGTGGGCAACCAGGGCCCGTCGCTGGCCAGCGATACCCGCATCCGCGACAGTCTGGTGCCGCCGGATGGCCGCACGGTGACCTTCATCGGTGCATCGACGACGGCCGGTGGCAGCTTCAACGTTGCCGGCTGCAGCGTGGTGGAAGGCAGCAACCCGTTCACCGGCAACGGCAGCAGCGCGATGGTGCTGGACTGCCTGATGCCGGGCGCCGGCTTTGCCGGCAGCAATGAAGAGGGCACCGTGGCCGCCGGCGCGGAGAGCGCGCTGTTCCTGCGCTACCGCTACGACAGCGCCCCGGGCGGCGGCGGCGACACCTTGAGCAACACCGCGCTGACACACTCGGCTGAAACCCGACAGGGCGCCGACCTGACCGCCGGCGATGCCAACCGCGCCGACAACAGCACCACCGAAACCACCAGCGTGTTCATGCGCTCGGACATGACCGTGCGCAAGACCATGGTGACCGTGTCGCCGGGGGCCTCCCCGAGCGTGGCACTGCCGGCCAGCGTGGCCGGCGTCACCGTGCGCCAGCCGTTCTGGTACGTCATCACCGGCGTCAACAATGGCCCAGGCCAGAGCCTCTCGCGTGACCGCAGCGCCACCGCGCAGCTGCGCGGTACCGGCACGGTGGTGACCGATACGCTGCCGGCCGGTGTGCAGGTGACCGGGCCGGTCACCTGGCAGAAGCAGGGTCCGGCCTACGCCGGGTCCACCCCCGATGGCAGCGGCACGTGCAGCGTGCTCGACCGGGTGGTGACCTGCGAAGTGGGCGACACCACCTTCGCCACCGGCAACCCCGGCCAGGTCCGCATTCTGGTGCCGGCCATGTGGCCGCAGCTGCCGGCCGGCAGCACCGCACCGCGTGGCAGTTCCAGCAACCATGCGCAGATCAGCACCGAGCAGGTCGACGAGAACCCGGCCAACGACATCGTCGATGTGCCGCTGGACGTGGTCAACCTGTCGCTGGCCGGCAAGGTGTTCGTGGACAGCGACCAGGCCGCCGGCAACGGCGGCACCGTGCAACCCGGTGAAGCCGGCATCGCCGGTGTGTCGATCCGCCTGAGCGGCACCGATGCCTACGGCCAGGCGGTCAACCTGACCGTCACCACCGACGCCAACGGCCAGTACCGCTTCGACAACCTGGCCCCGTCCGACGCGGCCGGTTACACCGTGCTGGAAGTGCAGCCGACCGGCTATGCCAATGGCCGCATCGACCCGCCCACCAGTGGCGCGCAGGCGGCGACCTTCAACCCGGACAGCTACCAGGCCGGCCGCCCGGACAGCCGCTACGTGGTGCTGCTGGGTGCCGACGTGGCCGTGCCCGGTGGCACGATCGGCAGCGTCGGCGCGGTGGCGGTGAACTACAACTTCCCCGAAGTGCGTCGCCCGAGCCTGTCCGGCTACGTGTATGTGGACCTGGACTTCAACAACCAGCGCACGGTGGGCACCGACAGCGCCATCGTCGGTGCCAGCGTGGAGCTGCTGGACGCCAGCACCGGCGCGGTGCTGGCCACCGTGCAGACCGACGCCAACGGCCACTACCGTTTCGACGACCTGGACCCGCACGTGCTGTACAGCGTGCGCGAGCCGTTGCCCAACGGCCCCTATACCAACCGTCCTAGCGCCGTGAACGCCGGCACCATCGGTGGCGCGACCTGCGCCATGGGTACCTGCGTGGCGGGCACCGGCGTGGCCAGTCCGGGCGGACCGGACGCGGCCAACACCGACCGCATCGCCGGGATCGACCTGGGCCGCGGGGCCGATGGCGAGAATTTCAACTTCGGCGAGAACCCCAACGGCAGCTCGATCGCCGGGCGGGTCTGGCTGGACGTGGACAATGACGGCGTCATCGACCCGACCGAAACCGGCCTGGGGGGCGTGGAGATCGTGCTCACCGGCACCGACCGCAACGGCCAGCCTGTGCAGTTGACCACCACCACCGCCGCCGATGGCAGTTACGCCTTCGTCGGCCTGCTGCCGGGCACCTACGTGGTGACTGAACCGACCCAGCCGACCAACACCCTCAACGGCATCACCGTGCCCGGCGACAAGGGCGGCACCGCGACCTCGCCGGACACCGTGCCGTCGGCGATCAACGCGATCGCGCTGGGTAGCAACGAGGCGGCCGCGGCCTACAACTTCGGCGAGATTCCGATCGCCTCGATCGCCGGCCGCGTGTACTACGACAACAACGACAACGGCAGCATCGACGCCGACGAAACCGGCATCGCCGACGTGCAGATCGTGCTGACCGGCACCGATGACGCCGGGCAGCCGGTCAACCTCACCACCCGCACCGATGCGCAGGGCAATTACAGCTTCCCCAACCTGCGCCCGGGCAGCTACGTGCTGACCGAACCGGACCAGCCGGCCTACACCACCAACGGCATCACCAGCCCGGGCACCGTGCAGGGCAGCGTGGTCGGCGTGGCCACCGACCGCACGACGGTACCGTCGGCGATCAGCCAGGTCGTGCTGGGCGCGGGCATGCAGTCGGTGCAGAACAACTTCGGCGAAGTGGCCGACACCCCGGACCTGGTGGTCAGCAAGCACGCCACCACGGCGGTGTTCACCGTCAACCATGCCGCCGAGTACCAGATCCAGGTGCGCAACATCGGCCCACGCCAGACCTTGGCCGGCTACGAAGTGCATGACCGCCTGCCGGTCGGCCTGACCCTGCTCGACACGCCGACCGGCAACGGCTGGCTGTGCGAGGGCGCGGTCGGTGCACAGCGCTTCGTGTGCCGCAGCAGCACGCTGATCGCTGCCGGTGCGACCCTGCCCGATGCGATCACGGTCAAGGTGAAGGTCGGCGCCGACGCGGCCAATGGCAGCACCGTGCACAACGCGGTGCTGGTCCAGGGCGGTGGCGAAGATGCACCGCATGGCCCCAGCCCGGCCGAGCGCGCCGCGTTCGAGGGCGATGTCACCGCGTTGCCCGAGTGCGATCCGGCGATCACCCAGAACGTCTGCCGCGTGCCCAACAAGGTGCAGCTCAGCGCCTCGGTGGGCGGCACGGTGTGGTACGACGTGGGCGGCGATGACCAGCTGCTCGATGGCGGCGACCAGCGCCTGCCGGCCTGGATCGTCGAACTGGTCGACCCGGCCACGGGGGAGGTGGTGGCCAGCCAGGTCACCGCGGCCGACGGCAGCTATCGGTTCAACGATGTGCTGCCGGGGGTGAAGTGGAACATCCGCTTCCGCGACCCGCGCTCGAACATCGTCTGGCCGCACCCGGTCACCCGCGAGACCGTGGCCGGCGTGCAGGCCACCTGCGACGCCGCCGGCGCCATCGCGCGTGCCGGTACCAGCGCCTGCCAGGTCAACGACAACGCCAGCAGCGTGCTCGAGGTGGTGTTGGCACCCGGCCAGTACCTGCCGCAGCAGAGCCTGCCGGTGGATCCGTCCGGCGTGGTCTACGACGCCGTGTCGCGTGATCCGGTCCCGGGTTCGATCGTGACCCTGTCGCCGGTCGGCCTGTGCAGCGGTTACGACCCGCGCACTGCCGTGCTCAACGCGGCCCAGGGTGGCTATCGCATCGAAGGCAACGCGATCTCGATGACCGTGGGCAGCGAGGGCTTCTACCAGTTCGCGTTCGGCCCCGCTGCGCCGGCACGCTGCGAGTTCCAGCTCAGCGTGACCCCGCCGGGCGGCTATGCGTTCGTATCCAGCCTGATCCCGCCGCAGGACGGCACGCTGTCGCCGCTGGGCGGCGGCGGCGCCAACCACGTGGTCCAGCCCAACACCGCAGCGCCCACCGGCGCGGTAGGCACGGCTACCCAGTACTACCTGGGCCTGTTCGGCGGCTCGGCCACCGCTGCGATCGTGCATAACCACCTGCCGCTGGACACGGCGGTGGCCACCGGGCTGGCGATCAGCAAGAGCGGCGACCGCCAGACCGCGGAGATCGGCGACACCGTGCAGTACACCATCACCGTGCGCCAGACCGCCGGCAGCGCGCTGCGCACCGTCAACGTGGTCGACCGGCTGCCGCGTGGCTTCACCTACATCGACGGCACGGCGCGTGCCGATGGCCGCGCCGTGGTCGACCCGAACGGCAAGCCGGGCCCGCTGCTGGGCTTCCGCCTGGGGCCGATCAGCGTCGGTGGCCAGATCGTGCTGACCTACCGCGTGCGGGTCGGCGTGGGTGCACAGCAAGGCGATGGCATCAACCGCGCACAGGCATTCGGCTGCGCCTTCGACGGCGGCTGCATCAACACCGACAGCCTCACCCCGCTGCCGGGCGCGCTGCCCTCCAACCGCGCCGAATACCGCGTGCGGGTCACCGGCGGCGTGTTCACCGACCAGACCTGCGTGCTCGGCAAGGTGTTCGTGGACTGCAACAACAACCACGTGCAGGACCGCGAGGAACTGGGCATCCCGGGGGTGCGCCTGTACTTCTCCGACGGCACCTGGGTGATCAGCGATTCGGAAGGCAAGTACAGCTACTGCGGCCTGCCGCCGCAGAGCCACACCCTCAAAGTGGACGCTGCCACGCTGCCGCTGGGTGCGCGCCTGACCACCAGCAGCAACCGCAACCTGGGCGATGCCGACAGCCTGTTCCTGGACCTCAAGAACGGTGAGCTGCACCGCGCCGATTTCATCGAGGGCAGCTGCGCCAACCCGGTGCTCGAGCAGGTCAAGGCGCGCCGCACCCAGGGCGAGGTGTGCGCGCCGGAAACCGAAACCGGGCAGCCGCCGCTGCGCTTCGACAGCAAACCCGCGCGGGCGCCGCAGCAGGCGACCGACTCGGCCAACCAGAGACCGATCGTGCATCCCAGAACCTCCCCGCCTGCCGCAGGCGCCGCCGCGGAGGCCACGCCATGAGCCGGCTGCATCCGCTGACCCGCCTGCCGCGGCTGAGCCTGCTGGCCTGTGCGCTGGCTGCCGTGCCGGCCATGGCGCAGAGCGTGGGCACGCCGGGCCGCTTCACCCCGGTGCTGGGCGAGGCCTCCAGCCTGTATCCGCGCAGTGCCACCAGCACCGACGCCGCGCCGCGCGCGCTGGACGTTGCCGCGGCGGGCACGTTGGACCGCATCGTGGTCGAGCTGGACCGCGACGGTGTGCCGGCCGACGGCCAGAGCGCCGTGCACGTGCGCGTGCAGCTGCTGGATGCACAGGGTCGCGCGCTGACCGGCAGCACCTACGCCACGATCGAAAACAGCGGCGGTCGCATCCGCCTGCCGGGCTCGCGCACCGATGAGCTGGGCCCCGGCGCGCTGGATGCCGACAGGATCACCCCCGGCGTTCAGCTGCAGGTGGTTGATGGCCTGGCCGAGTTCGACCTGCTGGCCCCGCATGACCCGCAGGACGTGCTGCTGCGGATCACCGCCGGCGCCGAGACCGCGCAGGGCAGCATCGCCTTCCTGCCGGAAATGCGCGAGATGCTGGCCACCGGCCTGATCGAGGGCGTGGTCAACTTCCGTCGCCGCAACACGGCCGGGCTGGTCGCGGCGGTGGACCATGACGACGCGTTCGACCGCGATATCCGCCGCTGGGAGCGCCAGTTCAACAACGGCAAGGCCAATGCCGCCGCGCGCACCGCGTTCTTCGTCAAAGGCCGGATCAAGGGCGAGTACCTGCTCACCGCCGCCTACGACTCGGACAAGGACACCCGCGGCCGGCTGCTGCGTGACATCCAGCCGGAGGAGTTCTATCCGGTCTACGGCGACGCATCGCTGCGCGGCTTCGATGCGCGCTCGGCCGAGCGCCTGTATGTGCGCGTGGACAACCGCCGCAGCTACCTGCTGTACGGCGATTTCCAGACCGGCGACGGGCTGGCCACGGCCACCGGCATCGGCGGCAGTGGGGCGCTGCCGCAGCGCAGCCTGGGCACCTATAACCGCACCGCCACCGGCCTGGGTTGGCATTTCGAAAGCGAGCGCGTGCGCAGCAACGTATTTGCGATGCAGGACTCGCTGCGCCAGGTGATCGAGGAGTTCCGCAGCCAGGGCAGCGGCCCGTACGCGCTGCGCAACAACGCCGTGCTCGAAGGCAGCGAGCGGGTGGAAGTGATCGTGCGCGACCGCAACCAGCCCACCCGCATCGTCTCGGTGCGTGCGCTGGCGCGGCTGGTCGACTACAGCTTCGAGCCGTTCTCCGGGCGCATCCTGCTCAACCAGTTCCTGCCGGCGTTCGACAGCGACCTCAACACGGTCTCGCTCCGCATCACCTACGAGCTGGACCAGGACACCGAGAAGTTCTGGGTAGTCGGCGCCGATGCCCAGGTGAAACTAAGCGAGCGCATGGAAGTGGGCGCGGCGGTGGTCGATGATCGCAACCCGTACGCCGAGTTCAGCATGGGCAGCGCCAATGCCAGCTACCGCTTCGGCGACAGCACGCTGCTGGTAGCCGAGTTCGCGCGGACCCGCAGCGAGGTCAACACCAACACCATCAACCAGGTCACCTCGCAGGGGCTCAAGGACGTCACCGGCGAGGTCGAGGGCGATGCGTGGCGGGTCGAGTTCGCGCATGACGGGGCGCGCTTCGACGCGCGTCTGTTCGCCGCCCGCACCGATCCGGCCTTCAACAATCCGGCGGCGCCGTTGTACGGCGGCCGTGGCGAATACAATGCAAGGCTCGGCTACCGGGTCGGTCCGCGGCTGGAACTCTACGCCGAAGGCCTGCGCAGCGAAGATCGCAACCCGGACGGCGGCAAGCGCGATGCCGGCGGTGCCGGCGTGCGCATCGGCGCCAGCGAGCGGCTTACCGTGGACCTGGGCGTGCGCAGCATCCGCGAGACGATCGGCGTGACCTCGCCGTGGTCGTCGGGCGTCCCCTTCGGCGATGCGGGCGGGCTCACCGGTGGGTTTGCCACCGGCAGCGGCGGCGGCGCACTCGGCTACGGCCAGCAGGCGCTCGATCCGCTCACCGGGCTGATGGTCATCAACGGCAACAGCAGCGGCAGCCCGATCACCAGTGATCTGCCAGTAGGCACCGAGCTGGAATCGGACAGTGCCCGCATCGGTCTGGGGTATCGCATCAGCGATCGCCTCAGCGCCGGCGCCGAGGTGGAGCAGAGCGTCAGCGGCGAAGACCGCAAGCGCCTGGCGGCTGGCCTGGATTACCAGGTATTCGAACGCAGCCGCGTCTACGGGCGATATGAAAAGCAGACCGGACTGACCAGCGCCTATGGCATCACCACCACCGACCGCGAGGCCGACGCGCTGGTGTTCGGCATCGACAGCAGCTACCTGCGCGATACCCAGACCTTCAGCGAGTACCGCTTGCGGGATTCGATCAGTGGCCGTGACGTCCAGGCCGCATCGGGCATCCGCAATACGTGGGATATCGCCGAAGGCCTGCGCCTGGGCAGCTCGGCCGAACACGTCAAGGTGATCGACGGAAGCGCGGGCGACACCACCGGCCTGGCGCTGGCGCTGGACTACAGCGCCAACCCGCTGTGGCGCGGTGCGATCCGCGCCGAGCACCGGATCTCCGAAGACGTGCCGGACACGGCGACCAACGAGGCGTTCAACACCACGCTGCTGCAGGCCATGCTGGCCCGCAAGCTCAGCCGCGACTGGACGCTGTTGGCCCGCAACTACCTGCTCAGCACCCGCTACGACGCCCGTGGCGACGTGCTGCAGGACCGCTTCCAGCTCGGCCTGGCCTACCGCGATACCGATCGCAACCGGATCAACGCGCTGGCCCGCTATGAGTACAAGCTCGAGCGCGACGAGAGCGGGCTGACCCTGTCCGATGGCGCGGCCGTGGATGGCAGCAGCCAGGACGTGCGCACGCGAGCACACATCGTCTCCACCCACGCCGACTGGCATCCGTCGCGGCCGTGGTGGCTGACCGGTCGCGTCGCCGGCAAGTGGCAGCAGGACCAGTTCGCCTACAGCGATGGCGTGCGCGTCGACAGCCGCTTCCACGCGGTGCTGCTGTCCGGGCGGGTGGTGTATGACATCACCGAGAACTGGGACATCGGCGTGCTCGGCGCCACCTTCCGCGGCCAGACCGGCGCCAATCAGTACGCCTGGGGCATGGAAGTGGGGCGCCTGCTGCGCCAGAACCTGTGGCTGTCGGCCGGTTACAACTGGAGCGGTTTTACCGGCGACCGCGATCTCAACGGCTACGAGTACACCCAGCAGGGCGTGTTCGTGCGCCTTCGCTTCAAGTTCGATGAAGACCTTTTCCGGCCGGACCCTGTCCGCTACCGCGACCCGGCACGCTGAGGATGCCCCGATGACCACGCTTTCCCCGATTTCCCGAGTTGTCCCCGCGCTGCTGGTGGCGGCCATCGCCACCGCGCTGGCCGGTACCGCTAATGCCCAGCAGACCCGGCTGCTGCCTGAGCAGCAGCGCATCACCGACGCGGCCATCCATGCCGACCACCAGGCCTACGAGGCCACCCAGGGCCGCATCCAGGCGCTCAACGACGGCGGCCGCCCAATCCGCGACTACCACCTGTCCAAGGCGCAGTGCTGGTTGGACGTGTCCTTCCACGAGTACAGCCGCAATGACCGCAGCGATTTCCCGCAGCAGGCGCTGAGCGAGTCGGAAAAGCTGATCGTGGGCATGGAGCAGGGCGCCGCGCCGTTGCCGACCGACACCCCGCTGGTCAATGGCGCCAAGTACCTGCGCGATGACCTGTGGCAGCGCCTGCGCGTGCTGCATGGCGCGCCGGGGTTCAGTTGCGCGCAGCAACAGGTGGCCTGTGGCGAGGTCGAGCTGGTGCATGCCGGCAACGAGTTCAACCAGCAGCAGTGGCGTCATTCCAAGCCGTACATCCAGATCGCCGAGGAGCTGGTCAACGATGCCGAAGCGGCGGCACGCCAATGCAACGCGGGCACGGCGGCTGCGTCGGCGCCGATTCCGCTGGTGGCCAACGTGCTGTTCGAATTCGACCGCGACGGCTACCGCGACATCCGCACCTACTCGCTGGAAAGCGTGGACCGCGCCCTGGCCAGCGTACGCAGTGAAGCGCTGCAGCTGCGCGGCATCGCGCTGGTCGGGCACGCTGACCGCCTGCAGGGCCGTGGCTTCGATGCCAACCAGGCGTTGTCCGAGCGGCGGGCCCGCACCGTGCGCGATCTGCTGGTTGGCCGCGGCATCGATCCGGCGTTGATCCACTACGAGTACCGCGGCGATACCCAGCAGGTGCAGCAGTGCGATGGCGTGCGCCCGCGCGCGGCGCTACTGGAATGCCTGTTGCCCAATCGCCGGGTGGAAGTGCGTCTGGACGTGACGCGCTGACGTCACAGGGCCTCAGCCGCGCTGCCCGGTCGTCGCCTCGGTGGCGGCCGCGCTGGGCCGCACGGGCTCGGGTCGTGGCGGCATCCACGGCATCGGCCGGCTGCCTGCCAGCGTCACCCAGCCCAGCACCTGCGCTTCGGTCGGGTCGTGCAGCAGGTTGTGTAGATCGACCTCCATGCCGATGGCCGCGCCCCAGAGGCTGGCCCAGGCATTGTGGCCGCTGCGGTGCGCAGTCTGCAGGGCGCGGTCGGCCGCGCGCAGGCTGTCGTCCAGTTGCCCGGATTGATCGGCGAACAGCGGCAGCGGGGCCACGCCAAGGCTGGCGCTGAGGGTGATCGGCTGCCCGGGCCGGATCTCCACCAGCAGGCGCTCGATGCGGGTACGCAGGTGGTTGGCCAGCGCCTGCGCGGCGGCGTCGGAGGTATCGTGGCGTGCCACCAGGAACCGGGCGCCGCCCCAGCGGGCCACCAGGTCGCCGCGGTCCACGGCGCTGTGCAGGCAGCGCGCCACCGCACGCAGCAGGGCATCGCCACCGGCCTGGCCGTGGCGGTCGTTGAGTGCCTTGAAGTCGTCGATTTCCAGCAGCAGCAGCGCGCTGCGCCGCTGGCCCGACGCGCGGGCATCGCCCAGCAGGCGTTCGGCTTCGTGCCGGTTGGGCAGGTCGGTGACCGCATCGGTCCGGCTCAGCGCCGCCAGTTCGCGTCGCTGCCGGCGCAGGCGCAGGATCAGGAACGCGGCGATCGCCAGTACGGCCAGCAGCGCGGCGACCGCGCTGTTGCGGACCACCCGTACGCGGCCCAGGTCCTGTTCGGCATTGACCTCGGCCGGTGCGATGCGGCGCTCCGCGCTGGCCTGCAGCTTGGCCAGGCGGTTGAGGGTGTCGCCCTTGCTGCGTGCCTGATCCAGTTCGCGCGCCTGGCGGGCCACCTGCAATGCCTGCTGACGCTGGCCAAGCAGGGTATGGGCATCGCCGAGCACGTCCAGGCCATGGCGGATCTCATCCGTGAAGTTGCCGCTGTCGGCCAGCGTCTGCGCCTGTTCGGCGAGGGCCAGGCCCTTGGCTGCCTGGTCGCGGTCGAGCGCCAACCGGGCCAGGCGCTGCAGGGTGATGATCCGACCCTGTGCATCCTGCGTGGTCTGCCAGGCCAGGGCCTGGTCCAGGCCCTTCTGGGCCTGGTCCAGCTCACCGCGCACGCGCCGGATCTCGGCCCGGTGGCTGGTGATGCGGTGCATCAGCAGGTCCTGGCCACTGAGGCGCGCGCCGATCGCGGCAGCACGATCGAAGGCCGTCTGCGCCTCCTCGTAGCGCTGCATCGACAGCAGCGCATAGCCGACGTTGTAGTGGATCAGCATGTCGCCCGGGTTCGGCGGCCGGCGCAGGTGCTCGCTCAGCGCGGCGGCCTTCTGCAGGTAGGTCAACGCGCCCTGCGCATCGCCCATGGCATCGCCGCGGATCATGGCGATCTGCATCAGCGCACTGATCTGTCCGTGCACATCGCGGGTGCGCACTGACTCGTCAAGGAAGGTGCGGGTCAGCTCCAGCGCCTGGGCCTGGTCGCCGCGCCACAACAGCAGGTGCGCGGCCATCGAACGCGCACGCAGGGTGTCCTCGGCGGTGGCATCGGTGTGTTTTACGGCGGCCAGCAGGCGCTCGGGCAGGCCCGCGGTCTCCTCCAGGCGGCCCTGCGAACGCAGCCCCATCCCCAGGCACGCGATCGCGCCGATCTCCACCGAGGTAGGCAGTGTCGGTCGTGCCAGCAACGCCTTGGCGATCTGCAGCGATGTCTCCGGGGTGCTGGCCAGCAGCGCGTTGCACTGCTCCACCTGGGCGACCAACGGCATGCCAGCGCCGGCGCGCTGTGCCTGCGCAGGCGGGGTGGAAAGGGCAACGGCAACGCACAGCAGCGCAGGCAGACTGCGCCGGACAAGCGACAAGCAGTTCATGGTCCACAACATCCTGGCGGTGATCCGGCGGGGGCGGGCGTGGCTGCGAGGATGCTGCAGCGAATCGGGGTGCCGGATCGTAGAAGGCTAATATACCGGCGTTGTCGACAAAAATTGACGCCTTTGGCCCGTTCGGACCCGTCGTACATGCCGCTTCCCCCCGTATCTGACCGCCCCGTCATGGCTCCCGACGCCGTCGCCGCCGGCCTGGGCGCACGCACCGATGCCATGTTGCGCGGCCTATGGCTGCTCGTGGCCGCCTTCCACCTGCTGATCGCCAGCTGGTTGCTGCTGCGCCTGGGCGACGGGGTGGACACGCTGGTGCTGGCCCTGGCCAGCGCACACCTGGTGGTATGCGTGGCCTGCCTGGTCGAGCAGCGGCGCGGGCATGGGGTACGTGCGGCGACGCTGTTCGTGGCGGGCCAGTTGCTGTTGCTGGCGGTCACCGAAGGGTATTGGGGCTTGGCGGCGTTGTCGCGGGTGCAACTGGTGCAACTGGTGCCCGTGCTGCTCGTAGCGGCGCTGCTGGGCGCAGCGGCGTTGCGCTGGGCCACGCTGTGGGCGTGCCTGGCGATGTTGCTGGGCGCCTGGATCGACCTGGCGGGCATCCTGTTCCGCGCCGACCGCGTCGCCCACGTGGTCACCGACCTGGGCGTCTGCGTGTTCGGCTGCGTGCTGGTGGCCTGGCTGCTGCACCACAGCGTCACCGGCCTGCGCGAAAGCCTGCAGGTGGCGCGGCAGCACGGTGTGGCGCTGGCGCGCAAGCGCGATGAGCTGCAGCTGGAAATGCAGGAGAAGGAACGCTCGCGCGACCAGCTGGTGCATGCCATGAAAATGGACAACGTGGGCCGACTGGCCAGCGGCATCGCCCACGACTTCAATCACCTGTTGGCGCTGGTGCACGGCTATGTAGGCAAGGCCCGCCGCGCGCAGGATCCGGCGGCGGTGGCCGAGGCATTGCAGGGTATCGACTCGGCCGCCCGACGCGCGAGCGCAGTCAGCCGGCGGCTGCTGGATTTCAGCCGGCTGGAGGCGAGCCGGCCACAGCTGCTCGATGTTGCTGCGACCCTGGAGGCGATGGCGCCGACGCTGCGGCAAGTCTTCGGCGCGGGCATCCACTGCGACGTCGTTACCGGGCAGGGGCAATGCTGCATCCATTTCGATCCAGCGCAGCTGGAATCGATCCTGCTCAGCCTGGCGGTCAACGCCGGGCAGGCCATGCCCGACGGCGGTCGATTCGCGTTGGTGCTGGCGTGGCTGCCCAGCGTCGGCGAGGTGTCGATACAGGCAAGCGACACCGGCCTGGGCATGAGCGATGAGGTCCGTGCGCGTTGCCTGCAACCGTTCTTCACCACCAAGCCGGTCGGGCAGGGCACCGGGCTGGGGCTGGCCGTCAGTGCCAGCCTGGTGGCCGCCGCCGGTGGCCGCATCCACGTGCAAAGCCGCCTGGGCCACGGCACCTGCGTGGACATCCGCCTGCCGGCGCGCGCTGCCCCGACGGTGCAACGGTCGTGAGCAACCCGTGTAGCCGGCGGCACCTGCGCCACCGGCTACACTGGCCCCTGCCCTGACGGAATCACCCCGTGGTCTCCAGTTGGATCCTGCTGTTGGTATCGGTGGCCTATGCCGCGCTGTTGTTCGGCGTGGCGTGGTGGGGCGACCGTCGCCCGATGTACCCGGACCGGCCGTGGCTGCGCCCGGTGGTCTACAGCCTGGCACTGGCGGTGTACTGCTCGTCGTGGACGTTCTACGGGGCGGTCGGCACGGCGGTGCGCAACGGCATCGGCTACCTGCCGATCTACCTGGGCCCGCTGCTGCTGTGGTTGTTCGGCTGGCGCATCATCGAGCGGCTGGCGCTGATCGCCCGCAGCCAGAACGTGGTGTCCATCGCCGACTTCATCTCTTCCCGCTTCGGCCGGTCGCGGCGGCTGGCCGCGCTGGTGGCGGTGATCGCGCTGATCGGCATCGTGCCGTACCTGGCGCTGCAGTACAAAGCGGTGGCGATGAGCCTGCAGGTGCTGACCGGTAACGTCGGGCCGACCGGCTTTTTCACCGATCCGGCGCTGTACGTGGCGTTGCTGATGGCGCTGTTCGCCACCCTGTTCGGCACCCGCCAGGTGGATGCCACCGAACACCACCACGGCATGATGCTGGCCATCGCGCTGGAGTCGCTGATCAAGCTGATCGCGATGGTCGCGCTGGGGTTGTTTGCCTATCTGTGGCTCAACGACCGCACCGATGCGGTACTGCAGTCGGCGCATACGCTGTTCGCCGGACTGCCACCGGTCGGCTTCATCTCGCAGACGCTGCTCAGCTTCCTGGCGATCATCTGCCTGCCGCGCCAGTTCCACGTGGCGGTGGTCGAGTGCGGCGACGTGCGCGACATCCGCCGCGCGCGCTGGATGTTTGGCGCCTATTTGATCGTGATTTCGGCGATGGTGATCCCCATCGCCACGGCCGGGGTGACCCTGTTCGGCACCGGCGGCAGCGTTGCCGACGACAGCATGGTGCTGGCCCTGCCGCTGGCCGAAGGACGCAAGTTCCTGGCGCTGGTGGCCTATGTCGGCGGCTTCTCGGCCGCCACCGGCATGGTCATCGTGGCCTCGATCGCGCTGGCCACGATGGTCAGCAACGACCTGGTGATGCCGGTGCTGCTGCGTCGCAGCGGCGATCACCAGGAAGCGGCCGACGTCGCCTCGCGCGTGCTGTGGATCCGCCGCACCGCGATCCTGCTGCTGGCGCTGGTGGCCTACAGCTACTACCGCGGCAGCAGCAATGACAGCACGCTGGCCTCGTACGGGCTGATGGCGTTCGCGGCGGTGGCGCAGTTCGCGCCGGGCCTGATCGGCGGCCTGTACTGGCGCGGGGCCAGCCGTCGCGGCGTGGAAGTGGGCATGCTGCTGGGCTTTGGTACGTGGGTCTACACGCTGCTGCTGCCCGCGCTCACCCATGCCGGCTGGATGGAAGCGGCCTGGCTGGTGCGCGGTCCGTTCGGCCTGGGCTGGCTGCAGCCGCAGCATCTGTTCGGCATGAGCGGCTGGGATCCGCTGACCCACGGCACGTTCTGGTCGTTGCTGGTCAACGTGGCGGCGATGGTGCTGGTCTCGGTGCGCTGGCGCCCGGGCGTCGACGAGCGGCTGCGCGCGGCACCGTTCCTGGACCCGTATGCGCAACGGCCGTCGGTGGCCGGTGCGTGGCCCGGCAACGTGCATGTCGGCGATCTGCTCGCGCTGGCCTCGCGCGTGGTCGGTGACCGCCATGCACGGCGCTCGTTCTTCGAGCAGGCCCAGTCGATGGGCCGGGAGCTGCAGGCCTCCGCGCCGGCCGACCGCGCCTGGGTGCAGTTCACCGAACGCCTGCTGGCCGCCTCCATCGGCGCAGCGTCGGCGCGCCTGCTGCTGACCAGCCTGCTGCGGGGCTCGGGCATGGACCTGGGCGAAGTGGTGGCGGTGCTGGATGAGGCCGGGCAGGAGCTGCGCTTCAACCGCGAGATCCTGTCCACCACGCTGGAGAACATCAGCGCCGGGGTGAGTGTGGTCGACCCGGACATGCGCCTGACCGCTTGGAACCGTCGCTACCAGCAGATGTTCGGCTACCCCGACGGGATGCTGTACGTGGGACGCCCGGTGGCGGATCTGATCCGCTACAACGCCGAACGTGGCGAGCTGGGCGAGGGTGACATCGAGGTGCAGATCAACCGGCGCATCGGCTACATGCGCGCCGGCTCACCGCACATCTTCGAGCGCACCCGCAGCGACGGCAAAGTGATCGAAATGCGCGGCCAGGCCTTGCCCGGCGGCGGCTACGTGACCAGCTACAACGACATCACCGACTACAAGCACGCCGAACGCGCACTTCTGGAGGCCAACGAAACCCTGGAGCAGCGCGTGGCCGAGCGCTCGCACGAGGCCGAGGTGGCCCAGCAGTCCAAGACCCGCTTCCTGGCTGCGATCAGCCATGACGTGCTGCAGCCGTTGAACGCGGCGCGGCTGTTCGCCTCGGCGCTGCGCGAGAGCCACCACCACAACGAAGAGCAACGGCACCTGGCCGAGCGCGTGGATGCCTCGCTGCGTGCGGCCGAAGAGCTGCTGGACGGCCTGCTCGATGTATCGCGACTGGACGCCGGTGGGTTGCATCCGGTCATCGGCGATTTCGACGTGAGCGTGCTCATGCGCGAACTCGCCGCGCAGTACTCGCCGGTCGCGGCCGGACGCGGGCTGCGCATGGATCTGTTCGCGCGGCCGGCGTGGATCCGCAGCGACCGCCGGCTGCTGCGCCGGGTGCTGCAGAATTTCCTGGCCAACGCATTGCGCTATACCCGGCAAGGTCGCATCGTGCTGGCGGTACGCCATCGTGGCGATGAAGTGGAACTGCAGGTCTGGGATACCGGGCCGGGCATCCCCGAACACCACATGCAGCAGATCTTCGACGAGTTCCACCGCTACCAGCAGCCGTTCGACTGGGGCGAGCAGGGGCTGGGGCTGGGCCTGTCGATCTGCCAGCGCATCTCGCGCCTGCTCGACCACCGCCTCAACGCGCGCAGCCGGGTGGGCAGCGGCAGCATGTTTTCGATCATGCTGCCGCGGGTGGAGGCCCTGGTGCTGCCGTTCGCCGCCGCCAGCGCCCCCACTGCGCCGCCGGCCCGCACCCATTCGCTGGCGGGCATGCGCGTGCTGTGCGTGGACAACGACCAGGAAATCCTGGACGGCATGCGCGCGCTGCTGGGACGTTGGGGGGTGGAGGTGATCACCGCCAGCACCGTGGACCAGGCGCTGGAGAAGGTGGACCTGCAGCCGGACGTGATGCTGGTGGATTACCACCTGCACGATCGCCTGGATGGACTGGATACGCTGGTGGCGCTGCGCGACAAGGCCGGGCGGGCGATTCCCGGTGCGCTGTTGACTGCCGACGGGCGCGACGAGTTGAAGCGGATGGCGCGCGAGCGCGGCTACCGGTTGTTGACCAAGCCGATCAAGCCGGCGTCGTTGCGGGCGTTCCTGGCTGCGTTCCACGCACCGCGCAGCGATATGTAGCGGCGCGGTGCGTGGCGTCCTGCCTCAGGCCATGGCGCCGCTGAGGTGTTCGTACAGGATGGTGGCGCCGATGATGATCAGGATCACGCCACCGACGATTTCCGCGCGCTTGCCGACCAGGTTGCCCAGCACGCGGCCAAGCATGATGCCGGCGGTGACCATGGTCAGGGTGCACAGGCCGATGACCAGTGCCATGACGCCGATGTTGACGTCGATGAAGGCCAGGCCGATGCCGACGGCCATCGCATCGATGCTGGTGGCAAAGCCGGTGACGGCCAGCCGCCAGAAGCCGTGGTGCTTGCGGGTGTCCTCGTCGTCGCCCTCGCCACCCTCATCGGGGCGGATGCCGTTGATGATCATGTGCACGCCCAGCGCGCCCAGCAGGCCGAAGGCGATCCAGTGGTCGAAGGCTTCCACGTACTGCAGGGCCGCGCGGCCGAGCAGCCAGCCGATCACCGGGGTGATGCCTTCGATGACGCCGAAGATGAGGCCGGCGCGCAGCGCATCGGGGAAGCGGGGCTTGCGCATGGCCGCGCCTTTGCCGATCGCCGCAGCGAAGGCATCGGTGGACATGGCAAAGCCGATCAGCAGGATCGAAAGGGGGGACATTGAGGGTCACAGCAGGTTGGGCGATGTCAGGCAACGGACCGCGCTCGCGCCCAACCTGACGTTGCGCACGCGGACCGCTGGTCTCGCCAACCATCATGGTTGCCCGCACCACGGCGCACTGGCCGAGTATGTTGATACGGGCGTTTCCTCATCGCAGGAAACCGGCTACTCCCCAAGGGGACGCGAAGCTTAGCACCGGGCCAGCGGATTGGAGCGTTCACCGGCAATTGCGCAGGTAACGCTGGATTTCATAGCCCCGGCTATAAGCCGGGGCGGGTAGAGCCGAGCCATGCTCGGCTGCTCCGAAGCCGCAGATGTCATAGCCGGGCCGGGGTAGAGCCGAGCCATGCTCGGCTGCTCCAACGCCGCAGATGTCATAGCCGGGGCGGGGTAGAGCCGAGCCACGCTCGGCTGCTCTTCGTTCCGGCACCACGCCCTCCACGCACGTCGTGGCTCTATTCCTCTTCCGGCGGCAACACGATCTGTTCTTCATCGATGGCCAGCTTGCCGGCCATCAGCACCGCCTGGGTGCGGTTGGTGACCCCGAGCTTGCGCAGGATCGCGGTGACATGCGCCTTGATCGTCGCCTCGGACACGTTGAGATCGTAGGCGATCTGCTTGTTGAGGCGGCCGGCGCCGAGCATCTGCAGCACGCGGAACTGCTGCGGGGTGAGCTCGCGCAGGCGCTGGCCGATCTCGCGCTCCTCGCGCCCGGTCTGCGGCACGTTGTGCGCTTCCGGCGGGGCCCAGGTTTCCCCGTCCAGGATCGTCCCCAGCGCGTGGCCGATGGTGTCCGAGTCGGCGGATTTGGGGATGAACCCGAACGCGCCGTGGTCAAGCGCGCGGCGCATCACCGTCGGCTCTTCGCGTGCCGACACCACCACCACCGGCAGCTGCGGGTGCAGTGCCCGCATGTGCACGAGCGCGTTGAATCCCTGCGCACCGGGCATGTTGAGGTCCATCAGGACCAGGTCGGCGTCGGTGTGCTGGTCGGCCAGCTGGTACAGCGCTTCCACGCTGTCAGCCTCGAACAGCTGCACGCCAGGGATGACGCGTTGCACGGCACCGCGAAGGGCTTCGCGGAACAGCGGGTGGTCATCGGCAATCAGGAGCGTTGTCATGGTGGGGGCCATGTTGCGGAGGCGTGCAGCGACGCAACGAAAAGTGTATCGAGATGACAGCCCCCTGAGTCAGGGGGCGGCCGCGAAGCGGCGGGGCGTGGGTGCTGGGGAGACCAGGCCCACGATCCGTTTGCGGATCGTGGGAGCGGCAGCGCACACGCGATGCCGCGGTCCCATCCTGCGCCTGGTGCCGCGGAACTACCTCACCTTGCGTTCTTCCACCAGCGAGGCCACGACCGACGGATCGGCCAGGGTCGAGGTGTCGCCAAGCTGGTCCGGTGCGTTCTCGGCGATCTTGCGCAGAATGCGGCGCATGATCTTGCCCGAACGCGTCTTGGGCAGGCCCGGCGCCCACTGCAGGTGGTCGGGCGCGGCGATGGGACCGATCTCCTTGCGTACCCAGGCGATCAGTTCCTTGTGCAGTTCATCGCTGGGCGTCTCGTCGGCGATCAGGGTCACATAGGCGTAGATGCCCTGGCCCTTGATGTCGTGCGGGAAGCCGACCACGGCCGCTTCGGCCACCTTCGGATGCGACACCAGCGCGCTTTCCACCTCGGCGGTGCCGATACGGTGGCCGGACACGTTGATCACATCATCCACGCGGCCGGTGATCCAGTAGTAGCCGTCCTCGTCGCGACGGCAGCCATCGCCGGTGAAATAGCTGCCCGGGTAGGTGCGGAAGTAGGTGTCGATGAAACGCTGGTGGTCGCCGTAGACGCTGCGCATCTGGCCCGGCCACGAATCACGGATGATCAGGTTGCCCTCGGTGGGGCCGTCCTGGATCTCGCCCTCGGCATTGACCAGCGCCGGCTGCACGCCGAAGAAGGGCAGCGTGGCCGAGCCCGGCTTGAGGTCGACCGCACCGGGCAGCGGCGAAATCAGGATGCCGCCGGTCTCGGTCTGCCACCAGGTATCCACGATCGGGCAGCGGCTGTCGCCGACGACCTCGTAGTACCAGCGCCAGGCCTCGGGATTGATCGGCTCACCGACGCTGCCGAGCAGGCGCAGCGAAGCGCGCGACGTACGCTTGACCGGTGCATCGCCCTCGCGCATCAACGCGCGGATGGCGGTCGGGGCGGTGTAGAAGATGCTCACCTTGTGCTTGTCGATCACCTCCCAGAACCGCGAGGTGGTCGGGAAGTTGGGCACGCCTTCGAACATCAGCGAGGTTGCGCCGTTGGCCAGCGGACCGTACACGATGTAGCTGTGGCCGGTGACCCAGCCGACGTCGGCGGTGCACCAGTAGATGTCATCCTCACGCAGGTCGAACACCGCTTCATGGGTGTAGGCGGCGTACAGCAGATAGCCGCCGGTGGTATGCAGCACGCCCTTGGGCTTGCCGGTGGAACCGGAGGTGTAGAGGATGAACAGCGGGTCCTCGGCGTTCATCCGTTCCGGCTCGCACTGCGCCGGCTGCGGATCGACCACGTCATGGAACCAACGGTCGCGCGGGGCCTGCATGTCCACCGCGCCGCCGGTGTGGCGCACCACCAGCACGGTTTCCACGGTGGTGGTGCCCGGCAACTTCAGCGCGGCGTCGACGTTGGCCTTGAGCGGGATCCGACGGCCGCCACGCAGGCCTTCGTCGGCGGTGATGATCAGCTTGCTGGCGCAGTCGATCACCCGGTCGGCGATCGAGTTGGGCGCAAAGCCGCCGAACACCACCGAATGCACCGCACCGATGCGCGCGCAGGCGAGCATGGCCACGGCCGCATCGACGATCATCGGCAGGTAGATGGTGACCCGGTCGCCCTTCTTGACGCCCAGGTTGCGCAGCGCATTGCCGAGCCGGCACACGCGCTCATACAGCTCGCGATAGGTGACGCCCTGCGCAGGTGCATCGGGGCTGTCCGGTTCGAACAGCAGGGCGACTTTGTCGCCACGCTGATCAAGCTGGCGGTCCAGGCAGTTGACGCTGGCGTTGAGCTCGCCATCTTCGAACCACCGGATGCGGAAATCGTCGAGATCGTAGCTGACGTTCTTGATCGTGGTCGGTTTCTTGAACCACTGCAGGCGCTCGGCGGCCTTGCCCCAGAACGCATCGGGGTTTTCCAGCGACTCCCGATACAGCTGTTCGTAAGTGTTCTTGTCAATGCGCGCCTTGGCGGAAAAATCCGCCTTGACGGGGTAAAGATCAGCCATGGCACCCTCACTTGCAACAGGACTTGGGTTGTGCGGTCGCAACATAAGGTGCGACCTCTCCCCCTCAGTTTGCCGCATCCACCCTGCTTCGCGGTGGCTGGGTGGTTAGACCATGGTCGAACGCGGCAGGAACGCCGGGAACGGGTCAGGTTGGAGCGTGCGGTGTGGGCAGCAAGCGGCTGTCGGTGGGTGCCGGGTGCGTTTGGGCCCGTGGCAAGGGGGCGTGGCGCTATCTGTGAGGAAGAGCGTACCGACCAACGGTCGGTACCTACCCAAGTGCCTGTGGCACCTGCCGGTCGCCGTTGGCGTCCGGGTCGTGCCCGCCCGGCGGGCGAGTACGACTAATGGCCAATAGCCGTTGCGGGCGGGGCGGCCCCACTGTCGGCTGGACCGTGCACAGCGCGGCGTTCGCATTGCCACCCGGGAGAGAGGGCAACATGAGCCACCGTTTATTGAAGACGACACGCCGGCCGTTGGCGGCCGCCCTGTTCGTCGCATTGATCGCACCAGGCGTCGCATTCGCCGATACCGCCAAAGAGAAGGCGCTGGAAGCACGCATCGCCGAACTGGAGCGCCAGGTGCAGATGCTGGTCAACACCAGCCAGCAGCAACAGAGCCAGATCAGCCAGACCCAGACCGAGGTCACCGCGGTGAAGACCGTGCAGGCCCAGCAGCCGCTGGCCGCGCAGGTGCCCGCCGGCAAGCAGCCGATCCAGGTCACCACCATCACCCCGGGCGCGGCGCCGGGCACCACGGTCAAGATCGGTGGCTTCATCAAGGCCGACTTCCTGGCCACCCAGACCAGCGACGGCCAGCTTGCCGACGATGCCACCGGGCGCGCGCTGTACCTGCCCGGTCAGACCCCGGTCGCCGGTGCCGGCGGCAGCGGCAAGCGCTCGGACGTGGACTACAACGCCCACGCCAAGTTCTCGCGCTTCAACCTGGGCATCGACAACGTCAGTGACGCCGGCAACAAGGCCGGTGCGTTCTTCGAAATGGACTTCTTCGGCAATTCACTGGGCAACCAGACCGCCACCAACACCTATGGCGTCACCCTGCGGCATGCCTACATGTACTGGAACAACTGGCTGGCCGGCCAGACCTGGTCCAACTTCATGGATGCGGCCTCGCTGCCGGAAGCGGCCGATTTCGTCGGTCCCACCGATGGCGTGCTGTTCGTGCGCCAGGCGCAGATCCGCTACACCCAGGGCGGCTTCAGCGTCGCGCTGGAAAACCCGGAAACCACCGTGCTCACCGGCACCCGCAACCCGATTACCGGCGCGTGGACCAACGTGGCCAGCAACTCCGATCGCGGCGCCCTGCCGGATCTGACCCTGCGCTATGGCTGGAAGGGCGACTGGGGCACCTTTGGCGTGGGCGCGGTCGTGCGCCAGCTCAAGGTGGACAACCAGACCACCAATGCCGATGCGGACAAGATCGGCGGCGGCCTGACCCTGGGCGGCAAGTGGGTGATGGGCAGCACCGACACCCTGCATTACCAGATCAGTGGCGGCGAGGGCATCGCCCGTTACGTCGGCCTTGGCGTCACCGCCGATACCGCCTACGACATCGCCCGCGACGAACTCAACCCGACCGGCGTGCTGGCCGGCTACGTCGGCTGGCGCCACGCCTTCACCCCGAAACTGCGTACCAACCTGATCTACGCGCGCAGCGACTACGACAACGATGGCAGCCTTGGCCCGCTGGTCACCAAGAGCGTGCAGAGCATCCGCGGCAACATCTTCTACACGCCGATGCCCAAGGTCGATATCGGCGCGGAATACATGTACGGCGTGCGCGAGATCGAGGACGGTCGCAAGGGCGATATCAACCGCCTGCAGTTCACCACCAAATACAGTTTTTGAATGCGTGCCGACCCACGGTCGGCACTCCAAAACTAGAAACCACCTGACCAACACTGCGATTGCCGACCTACGGTCGGCACTACCGAGGGGAAGCATCCCATGTCATCCACACCCGTACCCGCAAAACCGCAACTTACCCAGGGACACAAGAAGGTCATCTTCGCGTCCAGCCTGGGCACTGTCTTCGAGTGGTACGACTTCTTCCTGTACGGCTCGCTGGCGGCGATCATCGCCAAGCAGTTCTTCAGTGGCGTCAACGAAACCACGGGCATGATCTTCGCCCTGCTGGCCTTTGCCGCCGGCTTCTTCGTGCGTCCGTTCGGCGCGGCGTTCTTCGGCAGCCTCGGCGACCGCATCGGCCGCAAGTACACCTTCCTGGTCACCATCCTGATCATGGGCATCTCGACCTTCCTGGTCGGCGTGCTGCCCAACTATGCGTCGATCGGCTTCGCCGCCCCGGTGATCCTGATCATCCTGCGCCTGGCCCAAGGCCTGGCGATGGGCGGTGAGTACGGTGGCGCGGCCACCTATGTCGCCGAGCATGCGCCGGCCGACAAGCGTGGCCTGTACACCAGCTTCATCCAGTGCACCGCGACGCTGGGCCTGTTCATGTCGCTGCTGATCATCCTGGCCTGCCGCTACTTCCTCGGCAACGAGGCCTTCGAAGCCTGGGGCTGGCGCATCCCGTTCCTGGTCTCCATCGTGCTGCTGGGCGTGTCGGTGTGGATCCGCCTGCAGCTGAGCGAATCGCCGCTGTTCCAGCAGATGAAGGCCGAAGGCAAGGGCTCCAAGACCCCGTTCCGTGACAGCCTCAAGGACGGTAACCTCAAGCTGATGCTGCTGGTGCTGCTGGGTGCCGCCGCCGGCCAGGCCGTGGTCTGGTACGGCGGTCAGTTCTACGCGCTGTTCTTCCTGAGCAGCATGCTCAAGGTCGATGCCACCACCTCCTACCTGCTGATCGCCGGTGCGCTCGCGCTGGGCGTGCCGTTCTTCATCTTCTTCGGCTGGCTGTCCGATCGCATCGGCCGCAAGAAGATCATCCTGGCCGGCTGCCTGTTGGCCGCCATCACCTACATCCCGATCTTCAAGGGCCTGACCCACTTCGCCAACCCGGCCATCGAAGAAGCGCGCACCAATTCGCCGGCCCTGGTCGTGGCCGATCCGAACACCTGCTCGTTCCAGTTCGATCCGGTCGGCATGCGCAAGTTCACCAGCTCCTGCGACGTGGCCACCGCGGCACTGACCAAGGCCGGCGTGCCGTATGAGGTCAAGCCGGCCGCCGCCGGTACCCTGGCGATCGTCAACGTGGGCAGCGCCAGCGTCGCCTCCTACGAGTCGGCCGGGCTGACCAAGGAAGACGGCAAGGCCAAGGCCGATGCGTTCGGTGCCGAGTTGAAGACCGCGCTGACCGCCGCCGGCTATCCGGCCAAGGCCGACAACGCGCGCATCAACATCCCCGGCACGATCTTCATGCTGTGGCTGCTGGTGCTGTACGTGACCATGGTCTACGGCCCGATCGCCGCCTACCTGGTCGAGCTGTTCCCGACCCGCATCCGCTACACCTCGATGTCGCTGCCGTACCACATCGGCAACGGCTGGTTCGGTGGCTTCCTGCCGGCGATCTCCTTCGCGCTGGTGGCCGGCACCGGCAACCTCTACTACGGCCTGTGGTACCCGATCATCATCGCGTTGATGACGGTCGTGGTCGGTGGCTTGTTCCTGAAGGAAACCCGCGGGGTGGACATCACCAAATAACGGTGAGCCGCACAGAATGAAGACGGGGCCGCGATGCAGATCGCGGCCCTTTTCGTTCCCGGTAGTGCCGGCCGCTGGCCGGCAACCACGCATACCCTTCCGAAGGCGACGTACTGCCGGCCGCTGGCCGGCTCTCCATGCGCTTTCGGAGGCGCATGTGAGGCTGCCGGCCAGCGGCCGGCACTACCGTTGCGCTTTCGGAGGCGCATGTGCGGTTGCCGGCCAGCGGCCGGCACTACCCCGTGACACGCGCTCACGCAGCGTCTCGCTATAGTCGCCCCATGAGCGATGCCCACACCGATCCCACCGCACTGCCGGCGATCCTGCAGACCCTGCGCAGCGCCTGGCAGGCCAACCGCCCCTCGCTGGACCAGCGCCGCGACGACCTGCAGCGACTGCGCGCCGCGTTGAAGGCGCAGTTGCCGCAGATGGCCGAGGCCATTTCGGCCGACTTCGGCCACCGCTCCCCCCACGAATCGCTGATCGCCGACGGCATGACCGTGCTGGGCGAGATCGATCACCTGCTCAAGCACCTGCGGCGCTGGGCGCGCCCGCGTCGGGTCGCCGTGGGGGTACGGTTCTGGCCGGCGCGCGCGCAGACCCGCGCGGTGCCGTTGGGCGTGGTCGGGGTGATCTCGCCGTGGAACTACCCGGTCAACCTGGCGCTGATACCGCTGGCCACCGCGATCGCCGCCGGCAACCACGTCATCCTCAAGCCGTCCGAACACACCCCGCGCACCAGCGCGTTCCTGCAGGCATTGCTGGCCGAGGTGTTTCCCGCGCAGCGCGTGGCGGTGGTGCAGGGCGACGGCGCGCTGGCCGGTGCGCTGGCCGGCTCGCCCCTGGACCATCTGGTGTTCACCGGCTCCACCGCGATCGGGCGCAAGGTCATGGCCGCCGCCGCGCCGCACCTCACCCCGTTGACCCTGGAGCTGGGCGGCAAATCGCCGGCGATCGTCTGCAGCGACTATCCGCTGGACAAGGCCGCCGCGCGCCTGGCCACCGGCAAGTGGTTCAACGCGGGTCAGACCTGCATCGCACCGGATTACGTGCTGATCGATGGCGCCCGCCAGCGCGAGCTGGTGCAGCAGCTGCAGACCCAGGTGCGTGCGCGTTACGGCGATTTCAGTGATGCGTCGGACTACACCCGGATCATCCATGAAGGCCAGTACCAGCGGCTGCGTGGCTACCTCGACCAGGCCCGCGAACGCGGCGTGCCGGTGATCGAACTGGCCGCTGTCGATCCCGAACGCGCCGCGCGCGAACGCCTGATCGTGCCGACCATCGTGCTCGACCCGCCTGCCGATCTGGACCTGATGCAGGAGGAGATCTTCGGCCCGATCCTGCCGGTGTGCGCCTACCCGGACCTGGACGCGGCGCTGGCCGAGGTGCAGGGCCGCGACCGGCCGCTGGCGCTGTACGTCTTCAGCCAGCAACGCGCCACCGTCGAGCGCGTGCTCGGCCAGGTGGTGGCCGGCGGCATCACCGTCAACGACACCCTGCTGCATTTCGCCATCAACGACCTGCCGTTCGGCGGCGTTGGCCCGAGCGGCATGGGCGCGTATCACGGTCGCGCCGGCTTCGACGGGCTCAGCAAGCAGCTGCCGATCCTGTGGCAGTCGCGCTGGGCCGCCAGCGACCTGCTCAAGCCGCCGTATTCGAAGATCGCCGGGATGTTGAAAGCACTGCTGCGCTAGCGGGCAGCGCATCCCAACGGTAGAGCCGAGCCATGCTCGGCTGCGTCTGTCACCGCCCATGACCCGGCAAACTGCGTCGAACGCGTCGAACGCGTCGAACGCGTCGATGGTCCGATGGTCCGCCCCGTTCGGCTCAAGCTTCCGTGCGGCCACGTCCGAATCCGCCCGAATCAGGCCGAGTGAAAGGAACGATCAGCATTCAGGCCGCGAGCGCCGGCCTTCGTGGAACCACGCATAGGCAGCCGCCTCCAGATCGCCTTCCGATGCGATCACCGAACCATCTTCGTCCAACACGGTGTAGTGGCGCTGGTCGCCTCCCAGCGCAGCGCTGCCATCGAGCCCGAGAAGCAGGGTGTACAGGGCATCGGTGGCGAACACATCGAGCATGTCCCGCAATTGGTGTGCCTGCGCAGGTGACAGTGCCATGGCGGCGATCCGTGCGGCTGATTCCGTTCCCGGGGCCCAGGCGGCGGCCAACAGTTGTTCTTTCTCTGCGTACCACTTGGCTACGAAGGCATCTGCGTCCATGGGGTTTCCGTGCGATCAGGGGCCACAGCCTAACGTGCGCAACGGCGATGCAGCTGTCCACGATGCCCGGGCTCGGGCTGCACACGGCCGCCGGCCAGCGGCCGGCACTACCCGGTAGAATGGCGCCCATGAAAATCGCCTCCTGGAACGTCAATTCGCTCAACGTGCGCCTGCCGCACCTGGAACAGTGGCTCACCGCGTTCGCGCCGGACGTGGTCGGCATCCAGGAAACCAAGATGGAGGACCACAAGTTCCCCGACGCGGTCCTGGCCGGGCTGGGTTACCGCAGCGTGTTTGCCGGGCAGAAGACCTACAACGGGGTCGCGCTGCTCTCGCGCGAACCGGCGCAGGATGTGCAGATCGRCATTCCCGGCTTTGAGGACGAGCAGAAGCGCGCCATCGCCGGCACCGTCAACGGCGTGCGCATCATCAATCTGTACGTGGTCAACGGTCAGGATGTGGGCACCGACAAGTACGAATACAAACTGCGCTGGCTGGACGCGGTGCACGCCTGGGTGGCTGCCGAACTGCAGCAGTACCCCGRGTTGGTGGTGATGGGCGATTTCAACATCGCCCCGGACGCGCGCGACGTGAACGACACGCTGGTGTGGAACGAAAACCACATCCTCACCTCCACCGCCGAGCGCGGCGCACTCAACAAGCTGCTGCAGCTCGGCCTGCATGACGCGTTCCGCCTGCACAGCGAGGAAGAAGGCGTGTTCAGCTGGTGGGATTACCGCGCGGCCGGTTTCCGCCGCAACCTGGGCCTGCGCATCGACCTGACGCTGGTCTCCGACGCGCTCAAGGCGCGCGCCATCGCCTCGGGCATCGACCGCGAGCCGCGCACCTGGGACCGTCCCAGCGACCACGCCCCGGCCTGGGTGCAGCTGGGCTGACAGAAACGACAAGGCCCGGCGATGCCGGGCCTTGTCTGGATCCATCGCGCGTTGGTCAGCGGATGCTTTTGCGCGTGAACAGATTGACCAGGGCGAGCAGGATCACCGCACCAATCAACGAGAACAGGAACGTACGGATCGTGATCGCTTCGTTGATGCCACCGCCGAACAGGAAACCGGCGATCAGCGCGCCGACGATGCCGACCACGATGTTGAGGATGATGCCCTGCTGTGCGTCGCGTCGCATGATGATGCTGGCAAGCCAGCCCACGATGCCACCAACGATCAACCAGATGATGATGCCCATAGTCTTGACTCCCAGGTTGTGTGAACGACCGGGCCAGTTGACGTCAGCCGCCGTGAAATCACCGTGCAGCCGTCCTCACCGGGTGCAGGCATGAGGGTGGCTACCGCCCTTGGCGGCCCGTGGCGGTTCGGTCCGGTCACGGTCTGGTGCCTGCCGCACGTCAACGGTACGCGCGGCGAGCCGCAGGCTCGGGTGTTGCTGGCCGACCAGCTCGGCGCCGACCCGCAGACCCTGCCACTGCAGCGCGACCTGCGTGGCCGCCCGGAGCTGCACGACGCGTTCTCGCACCTGGGCACCGGCTGGAGCCATAGCCATGGCCTGCTGCTGGTTGCGCTGGGCGAGGGCGTCCGCCTGGGCGTGGACCTGGAGCCACTGCGGCCGCGGCCGCGCATGCGCGAGATCATCGAACGCTTCTTCCACCCGGCCGAAATCGACTGGCTGCTCGGCCTGGACGAACCCACCCGCAACCCGTGGTTCTTCCGGGTGTGGTGCGCCAAGGAAGCCATCCTCAAGGCGCAGGGGCAGGGCATCTCCTTCGGCCTGCACCGCCTGCAGCTGGCCCCCACACCTGACGGCGCCCTGCACCTGGCCTGGTGCGACCCCGAGCTGGGCGACGCCGGCCGCTGGCACCTGCACGAATGGCAGGCCGCCGCCGACTTCCGCGCCGCGTTGGCCTGGCACGCGGTCTGAGCTGAGCCGGGGTTGCGGCGGTTGGCTGGTGAAGGCGCCGATCATTGCCGCGCTGCGCGCGGCCAGCCGAGCATGGCTCGGCTCTACCTATGGCCAGCCGAGCATGGCTCGGCTCTACCTATGGCCAGCCGAGCATGGCTCGGCTCTACGTATGGCCTGGCGGGCAGGGCTCTGCGCTACCCGCGGCCAGACCCACACCCGCCCTCCGTGGCGGAATCCGTGTGCGGCTCTTGCCCTTGCCCCGCTTTCGACCTGCGATAATCGCCGCATGACCGAACACACCCTCCCGGCCGGCGTGGCCGAAGCGCTCGAGCGTGGCCTGGCCGCGATGGACCTGGACGCCGCCCTGGCGCCGCCGCTGCTCACCTACCTCACCCTGCTCGACCGCTGGAACCGCACCTACAACCTCACCGCCATCCGCGATCCGCTGGAGATGGTCACCCGCCACCTGCTCGACTCGCTGGCCATGCAGCCCTACCTGGAGGCCGGCACCCTGGCCGACCTCGGCACCGGCCCCGGCCTGCCCGGCATCCCGCTGGCCATCGCCCGCCCGCAGCTGCAGGTCACCCTGGTCGAAAGCAACGGCAAGAAAGCCCGCTTCATGCGCGAAGCCGTCCGCCAGCTCGGCCTGGGCAACGCCCGCGTGGCCGAATCGCGCGCAGAGGCACTCGCCGAGCCGGGCGCCTACGACCACCTCACCGCGCGCGCCATGGACACCTTGGCCGGCATCATCGACGTCGGCGGCCATCTGCTGCGCCCCGGCGGCCGCCTGCTGGCCATGAAGGGCGTCTACCCGCACGACGAAATCGCCCAGCTGCCGGCCGGCTGGCAGGTCGAACAAGTGCTGCCCCTGCATGTCCCCGGCCTCACCGGTGAGCGCCATCTGGTCGTGGTGGCCGGTCCCTGAGCACATCGGCGTGCGCCCGTCGTCGTGACCGGCGCGCGTTCTCATAAGCGCCGCAGCGCCCGCCGTTGCTGCCGCTGCGGTGTCCACCGGGCGCATCCGGGGCCGCCGCGCGAGGTCGTGGGCGCCCACCGGCGCGCATCTCACAGTGCATGACACGCCCCATATACGCATAATGACCAGTCCCACTCCCTGCCGATGAGGCTCACCCGCATGGCCCGCATCATCGCCATCGCCAACCAGAAAGGTGGCGTCGGCAAGACCACGACCGCTGTCAATCTGGCCGCCTCCCTGGCTGCTGCACCCAGGCGCGTGCTCCTTGTCGACCTGGATTCGCAGGGCAACGCGACCATGGGCAGTGGCGTGGACAAGCGTGAAGTGGCCGCGTCCACCTGCGACCTGCTGCTCGGCGAAGCCACCGCGGTCGAAGTCCGGGTCACCACCCCGGAGGGTTTCGACCTGCTGCCGGGCAACATCGACCTGACCGCCGCCGAGATCCAGCTGATGGACCAGGGCGAACGGGAGCAGCGCCTGAAGCGCGCCCTGGCCCCGATCCGCGACGAATACGACTTCATCCTCATCGACTGCCCGCCGGCGCTGTCGCTGCTGACCCTCAATGCGTTGGCCGCCGCCGATTCGGTGATCGTGCCGATGCAGTGCGAGTACTACGCGCTGGAAGGCCTGAGCGCGCTGGTGGAAACCATCGAAGCGCTGCGCGCCAACCTCAATCCCAGCCTGGAGATCGAGGGCGTGCTGCGCACCATGTTCGATGTGCGCAACAACCTGGCCAATGCGGTCTCGGCCGAATTGACCGACCACTTCGGCGACCGCGTGTTCCGCACCATCGTGCCGCGCAACGTCCGCCTGGCCGAAGCGCCCAGCCACGGGCAGAGCATCGTCGGTTACGACCGCGCCTCGCGCGGTGGCGTCGCCTACCTCGGCCTGGCCGGGGAAATCATCCGCCGCCACCAACAACGCAATAAGGCCGACAAGGCCCTGGAGACCGCCTGATGAGCACCAAGCCCGCCCTCGGCAAGAAACGCGGCCTCGGCCGCGGCCTCGATGCGCTGCTGGGGCCCAAGGGCGCGGTGACTCAGGTGCAGGCCGCGGCGGTGATCGAACCGCTGCCCGGTGAAGTGCTGCGCAAGCTGCCGGTCGGCCAGCTGCAGCCGGGCAAGTACCAGCCGCGCCGCGACATGGATGAGACCAAGCTCGCCGAGCTGGCCGAATCGATCAAGGCGCAGGGCGTGATCCAGCCGATCCTGGTCCGCCAGCTTGGCCCGGACAGCTTCGAGATCGTCGCCGGCGAACGGCGCTGGCGCGCCTCGCAGCTGGCCGGCCTGGACGACGTGCCGGTGGTGGTGCGCGAGCTGGAAGACCGCACCGTCATCGCGATGGCGCTGATCGAGAACATCCAGCGCGAAGACCTCAACCCGCTTGAAGAAGCCGAGGCGCTGCAGCGCCTGATCAGCGAATTCGCGCTCACCCACGCCGAGGCCGCCCAAGCCGTCGGCCGCTCGCGCGCGGCGGTGTCCAACCTGCTGCGCCTGCTCGAGCTGCCGATCGCCATCCGCCTGCTGCTGGAAACCCGCCGGCTGGAAATGGGTCATGCCCGCGCGCTGCTGACGCTGGCGCCGGAATTGGCCAGCAAGCTGGCCCAGGAAGCGGCCGACCAGGGCTGGTCGGTACGCGAAGTGGAACACCGCGCGCAGCAGTTCGCCGCCGGCAAGGTGCCGGGCGCGATGCGCAAGAAGCCGACCGCCAGCGCCCCRCAGGCCGACATCGCCTCGCTGGAGACCGAACTGTCCGAATCGCTGGGTGCGCGCGTGGCCATCAACCACGGCCGCGGCGGCAAGGGCAAGCTGATCATCCATTACACCGACCTGGACACGCTGGATGGCGTGCTCGAACGACTCCGCGTACAGAAGGGCTGAGTCCCCCGCCTGCGCAAGAGGATCACCCCACCGTAATGAACCCCACCAAGGTCGACCGCAACCATCTGTTGCGTCTGACCGACCTGCCGAATGTCGGGCCGGCCTGTGAGAAAGATCTGCGTCTGATCGGCATCCGCGTGCCAGCGCACCTGCGCGGCCGCGATGCCTATGACATGTATGCGCAACTGTGCCTGCGCACCGGCGTGATGCACGATCCCTGCGTGATCGACGTGTTCCTGTCGATCCTGCGCTTCATGCAGGGCGAGGCGCCGCGCCCCTGGTGGGATTTCAGCAAGGAACGCAAGGCCACGCTGGCCAGGGATGCCCCGCTCACCTTGTGGTGAGCCAGCACCTGGGCCACGGTGGTCATCACCAGGAGCCACTGATGAGCAATGAACACGACGAACTGAGCCCGGGCGGCAGCCCGATCCTGCTGCACACGCAGGAGAAAGACTTCGCGCCGGCCCACGGCGAGGAATGCATCGAGCAGATCAGCGCGCATATCGAGCAGCACCTGGGGCCGATCTCGGGCGTCTTCCACGAGATCATTTCCGATGCGGTGCACATCGACGTACACGTGGTCCCGGCCACCGACGCGTTCCCGCACCTGCGGCTGGTGACGTCGGGCATGAGCGACCTGCCGATGACCCTGCCCGAGGGCGTGGAGGCACCGCAGCACATGGAGCTGATGGTCACCCTGCCGGCCGACTGGCCGATCCAGCACGCCGATTTCGAGGACGAGCGGTACTACTGGCCGATCCGCCTGCTCAAGGGCCTGGCGCGGCTGCCGCACAAGTTCGATACCTGGCTGGGCTTTGGCCACACCGTGCCCAACGGCCATCCGGCCGAGCCCTATGCGCCGGGCGTGGGCTTCGACGGCGCGATCGTGCTGCCGCCGGTGAGCGCGCCGGAAGACTTCGGCCACCTGGTGATCGATGCACACAAGACCATCGTCTTCATGACGCTGGTCCCGCTGTATCCGGAAGAGATGGCGCTGAAGTTGAAGAAGGGCAGCGATGCACTGCTGGACCGTTTCGACGCCAAGGGCATCAAGGATCTCATCGACCCGGCGCGCGTCAACGTGGCCAGGAAGCGCTTCGGGTTGTTCTGAGCCCGGCGCATCGGCGATATCCTGTCCACAGCAATTTCCAGGACCCTGCCATGACCGTTCTTGTCACCGGCGCCGCCGGCTTCATCGGCGCCAACACCCTGCGTGCCCTGCTGGATGCCGGTGAAACGGTGGTCGGGCTGGACAACTACAACGACTATTACGACCCGCAGATCAAGCGCGACCGCGTGGCCGCGCTGTGCCCGGATGCCGATATCCGCGTGCTCGACCTCACCGACCGGGACGGCCTGGCCGCGCTGTTCGATGAGGTCAAGCCGACCCGGGTGATCCACCTGGCCGCGCAGGCCGGCGTGCGCTATTCGCTGGAAAATCCGTACGCCTACGTCGACAGCAACCTGGTCGGCTTCGTCAACATGCTCGAGCTGTGCCGGCATCGCGGCGTGGCGCACCTGGTGTATGCCTCCAGCAGCTCGGTCTACGGCGACTCGGCCACGCCGCCGTTCTCCGAAGACCAGCGCATCGACAAGCCGCGTTCGCTGTATGCCGCCACCAAGGCAGCCAACGAACTGATGGCCTACACCTACGCGCAGTTGTATGGCCTGCATGCCACCGGCCTGCGCTTCTTCACCGTGTACGGTCCCTGGGGCCGCCCGGACATGGCGCCGCTGCTGTTTTCGCGCGCAGTGCTGGCCGGACGCGTCATCGATGTGTTCAACGACGGAAAAATGCAGCGCGATTTCACACATGTTTCCGACATCGTGGCCGGTATCCTCGGCGCGCTGGCGCATCCGTCCGGCGAGGACGTGCCGCACCGTGTATTCAACCTCGGCAACCACACGCCGATCGAGCTGGAGCATTTCATCGGGATCATCGAGGCGGCCGCAGGACGCCCGGCGCACAAGGTCTACAAGTCGATGCAGCCCGGCGACATGGTCCGCACCATGGCCGACACCCGTCGCGCCCATGACGCATTCGGCTATGAACCGGCCACGCCGATCGAGCAGGGCCTGCCGCCCGTGGTGGCCTGGTGCCGCGACTATTTCGGCGATCACGCCTGACACACATCTCCCAATTCATCTTCGGATAACCTCGGGAGCGGAAAATGCGCGCTCTTTTTCGATCCCGGCCCTTCGCAGAGCCCGACCATGAGCCAACCCCAGTTGTCGGTCGTCGTCCCGGTCTTCAATGAACGCGACAACGTCACCCCCCTGATCGAGGAGATCACCGCCGCCCTGCGCGGACGGATCGACTTCGAGATCGTCTACATCGACGACCATTCGCGCGATGACACCCTGGCCGTGCTGCAGGGGCTCAAGGCCGCCAACCCGGAATTGCGGGTGCTGCACCACGTCAACCAGAGCGGGCAGAGCACCGCCGTGCGCACCGGGGTGAAGCATGCACGCGCGCCGTGGATCGCCACCTTGGACGGCGACGGGCAGAACGATCCGGCCGACATCCCCAAGCTGCTGGCCGCACGTGCGGCCGCCGCCCCGGAGGTCAAGCTGTTCGCCGGTTGGCGGGTCAACCGCCAGGACTCGGGCAGCAAGCGCTGGGCCAGCAAGTGGGCCAACGCGATCCGCGCGCGCATGCTGCGCGATGACACCCCCGACACCGGCTGCGGCATCAAGCTGTTCGAACGCGCCGCGTTCCTGGACCTGCCGTACTTCGACCACATGCACCGCTACCTGCCCGCGCTGATGCAGCGTGCCGGCTGGAAGACCGTCAGCGTGCCGGTCAACCACCGCCACCGCACCGCCGGGGTGTCCAAGTACAACAACCTGGGCCGGGCGCTGGTCGGCATCCGCGACCTGCGCGGGGTGGCCTGGCTGATCACGCGCAGCAAGCGCACCGCCGTGGAAGAACGCTGATGGAGCTGCACTGGCTCGACCAACCGTTGACCTGGCTGTACTGGACCGGCCTGCACGTAACCGGCTGGAAGCTGATCGGCTATACCGGCGCGCTGATGTTCGGCGGCCGCTGGCTGGTGCAGTTCGTGGCCTCCAAACGCGCCGGCAAGCCGGTGATCCCGCGCCTGTTCTGGTACATGAGCGTGGTCGGCAGCCTGATGACCCTGAGCTACTTCCTGTTCTCGGCCAAGCAGGACTCGGTGGGTGTATTGCAGAACCTGTTCCCGGCGTTCACCGCGCTGTACAGCCTGAAGCTGGATATCGCCCACCGTGGGTGGAAGCGGGACAAGGCGGCGCATTAGGGCGGGGCGACGGAACGCGTTCCGTCAATGCCACCCCCAGGTTCATGGGGCCCGGCAGGACCTTTGAACCATGCGCAGGGCCGCCGCCGGGTGCCATCATCGGGGTTTGCCGTCTCCCGGGAACCCCTGATCGTGAAATCACCGCTCGTCACCGCGTTGCTGCTCGCCCTGGCCCTTCCTGCCGGCGGCGCCCTGGCCGCTGCGCCGGCCGCACCGACCACCGCCCCGGCCAGCCTGGCTGTTGAAAGCCCCGCCGATGCGCAGTTCCGCGCCATCTACGAAAAGGAATGGAAGTGGCGCCAGGACGGCGGTGGTGCGGCCAGCGAGGATGAAGACGGCCCGGCCAACGCCACCCGCATGCCCGACGTGGGCGAGGCCGCCCAGCAGGCGCGGCTGAAGGTCTGGGACGACGTGCTGGCCCAGCTGGACAAGGTCGACCGCAAGGCGCTGTCGCCGGACAACCAGATCAACTACGCCATCTACCGCGACCAGGTGTTCAACCTGGCTGCCGAGGTGCGGCTGGGCGGCTATGAAATGCCGTTCAACGCCGACTCCTCGTTCTGGTCGAGCCTGTCGTTCATGGCCCGCCGCGAGATGAAGACCGCGACGGATTACCGCAACTACATCGCGCGCCTCAACGATGTGCCGCGTTACTTCGACCAGCAGACCGAGAACATGCGCGCCGGGCTCAAGCGCGGCTTCAGCGTGCCGCGCGCGGTGCTGGACGGCCGCGAGGTCTCCATCGCCACCGTGTCCGAACTCAAGGACCCGACCGCCTCACCGCTGTATGCACCGTTCAAGAAGCTGCCGGCCAGCATTCCCGCCGCCGAGCAGGCGCAGCTGCAGGCGCAGGCACGCCAGGCCATCAGCGACAGCGTGGTGCCGGCGTTCGGCAAGCTGCGCACCTTCTTCGTCAGCGAGTACGTGCCGCAGGCGCGCACCACGCTGGCGGCCGAGGCGATGCCCGGTGGCGAGGCGTATTACAAGCAGCAGATCCACCAATACACCACGCTGGACCTGACCCCGCAGCAGATCCACGAGATCGGCCTGAAGGAAGTGGCGCGCATCCAGGAGGAAATGAACGCGATCATCAAGCAGGTCCAGTTCAAGGGCAGCTTCGCGCAGTTCCTCACCTTCCTGCGCACCGACCCGCAGTTCTACGCCAAGACCCCGGACGAGCTGCTGTATCGCGCCGCGTGGATCTCCAAGCGCGTGGACGGGGTGATCGGCAAGTACATGACCCTGCCGCGCGCGCGCTTCACCATCGTGCCGGTGCCGCCGGACATCGCCCCGTTCTGGACTGCCGGGCGCGGTGGCATGGGCACCTACTGGCTCAACACCTACAACCTGCCGGCGCGACCGCTGTACAACCTGCCGGCGCTGACCCTGCACGAGTCCGACCCGGGCCATGCGCTGCAGGGTGCGCTGGCGGCCGAGCACGGCGACCAGCCCGAGTTCCGCCGCACCGCCTACATTTCCGCCTACGGCGAGGGCTGGGGCCTGTACTGCGAGAAGCTCGGCGTGGAGATGGGCATCTACGAAACCCCGTACGAGGATTTCGGCCGCCTGACCTACGAAATGTGGCGCGCCGCGCGCCTGGTGATCGACACCGGCGTGCACCACAAGGGCTGGACCCGCGAGCAGGCCATCGCCTACCTGCGCGACCACACCGCGCTGAGCGAGCATGAAGTGACCACCGAAGTGGACCGCTACATCTCCTGGCCGGGCCAGGCGCTGAGCTACAAGCTGGGCGAGATCGCGATCGTGCGCCTGCGCGCCCAGGCCGAAAAGGACCTGGGCGACCGCTTCGACGTGAAGGGCTTCCACGATGCCGTGCTGCAGCAGGGCTCGGTGCCGCTGCCGGTGCTGGAGCAGCAGATCCAGGCGTACATCGCCCAGCGCAAGGCCGCTGGCTGAGTACAACGGGGTCGGCCGCGCCACGGCAGACCCCGCCAAGGTGAACCCATGCCGGCGGCTGCGATTGTGTAACGCGCAAGCCGCCGGCTACCCTGCCGGCATGTTCCGTTCTGCCCGCCCGCATTCGTCCCTGCTGCTGCGCCTGCTGATGCTGGTCGCGGTCGGCCTGGGCGTGTTCGGCACGGCGACGGCCTCGGCACTGGCCGACATCCACATCAGCCTGCATACCGATGCTGCGCCCACCGATGCGGCCACTCCGGGCAGCAGTGATCCCGATGCGAGTGACGGTGACCTGTTGCACGCGTTGGTCCATTGCGGGCATTGCCATGGTCATGGCGGCGTCCTGCCGATGGCCTCGCTGCCGTGGCTGCTGCCCACCGCGCCTGCGCACAGCGTGCCGGTCGGGTTGACCGCGCAGTTGCGCACCCAGCCGCCCGAGAGCCTGCTGCGCCCCCCGATAGCGTCCTGATGCCTTGCGGCCACGCGCCGCCGTTGTCCATCTGAACCGCTATCTGGAGAGTCCCCCATGTGGATGCGCATGGCAGCCCTGGCTGTCGTTGCGTTCGTGCCGTGCGTGTATGCGCAGGGTACGGATACGCCTGACCCGTTGACCCTCGACGCCGCCATCGCGCGCGTCGCCCACTATCACCCCGACCTGCGCCTGGCCGACGCGCAGCGCCCGATCTGGGAAGCCCGCCGCGATGCGGCGGCGCTGACGCCGCCGCTCACCGTCGGCGTCGAGCTTGAGAACGCGCTCGGCACCGGCGATGCCAGCGGCTTCCGTACTGCCGAGCTGACCGTCACCCTGGCCGGCGTGCTGGAACGTGGCGGCAAGCTGGACGCGCGTCGTGCAGTGGCCCAGGCCAACATCGACAGCCTGGCGCCGCAGCGCGAGACCGCACGCCTGGACCTGCTGGCCGAGGTCGCCCGCCGCTACCTCGCCATCACCGAGGCGCGCCAGCAACTGGGCATCGCCACCACCGACATCGAGCAGCGCAAGCGCGCGGTCGCCGCCGCGCGGTTGCGCCTGCAGGCCGGCGCCTCGCCCGAATCGGTACTGCTGACCGCACAGGCGATGCTGGCCCAGGCTGAACTGGACCGCGATCGGGCCCGCCAGGCCGACCAGTCCGCACGTGCCGCCCTGTCCGCGCTCTGGCGGCAACGCAATCCCGGCTTCAACGTGGTCACCGGCGACCCCATGCAGCTGCCGGCCCTGCAGGACTTTGCGGTGTTGGCCGAGGAACTGCAGCGCACCCCGGAACTGGCGGTACTGGCCGGTGAACGGCGCATCCGCGAGGCGCAGGTCCAGTTGGCACGCACCGCCGCGCGGCCGGATCTCAGCTGGCAGGTCGGAGTCCGCAACAACCGCGACAGCCGCGACAGCGCCTTCGTGGCCGGTTTCAGCCTGCCGCTGGGCAGCGTCGCGCGTGCCGCGCCGGAGATCCGCGCCGCCGAGGCCGAGCTGGCGCTCAACAGCGTCGAACGCGACGCACGCGCCCTGCAGCTGTACGCCACGCTGGCCGAGGCGCACGGGCGCTACCTGACCGCGCAGCTGGAAGTCACGCGTATGGCGCGCGATGTGCTGCCGCAGCTCAAGCGCGCCGAAAACGCCGCCGAGAAGGCCTGGCGCGCCGGCGCCATCAGCTACATGGAATGGGCGCAGCTGCAGGCCATGCGCATCGACGCGCGCCAACGCCAGCTCGATGCGGCCATCGCCGCACAGACCGCGTTGATCGAAATCCAGCGCCTGACCGGCCAAAGCATGGTCGCCGCCAGCGACACCCCCACGCCCCACGTGTCCACGGAGGACCGCCGATGAACCGTTCCGCACACCGCATCGCGCTGGCCGCCACGTTCCTGCTCGCTGCACTGGCCCTGACCGGCTGCGGCAAGGACGCCCCTGCAGCCGGCCCCGCCGACATCGACCCAGGGCACGCCGAAGCGGGCCACACCGACGGCGAAGACGACCATGACGCGCCGGAGCGCACCACCATCGCCGCAGCCATGGCCGAACAGGCGGGTATCCGTGTGGCCCCGGTCGCCGCCGGCACCATCGCCGACGAACACGACGTGCAGGGTCTGCTGACGCCCGTCGATGGCCGCGTGGCGCAGGTGATGGCGCGCTTCCCCGGCCCGATCCGTTCGCTGCGCGCCAACGTCGGCGACAGCGTCCGCGCCGGCCAGGTGCTGGCCAGCATCGAGAGCAACCTCAGCCTGACCACCTACACCGTCAGCGCGCCGATTGCCGGCGTGGTGCTGGCGCGGCAAGCGCAGGTTGGCGGCGTGGCGGGCGAGGGCACGGCGTTGTTCGAGATCGGCGACCTGTCCACGCTGTGGGTGGACCTGCATATCTTCGGCAACGATACCCAGCACATCACCGCCGGCGTCCCGGTCACCGTGTCGCGCATGACCGACGGTGTCAGCCAGACCACCACGCTGGAACGCGTGCTGCCCGGCACCGCCACCGCCAGCCAGAGCACCGTCGCCCGCGCCACGCTGCGCAACGACGATGGCCTGTGGCGGCCCGGTGCGGCGGTCAAGGCACGCATCGTGGTGGCGACCAAGCCCGCCGCGCTGGTGGTGCCGCTGGCTGCGGTCCAGAGCATGGACGGCAAGGACGTGGTGTTCGTGCGCGTCGGCGATACCTACACCGCCCGTGCGATCACCCTCGGCGCGCGCGATGCCGGCCAGGTCGAAGTGACCGATGGGCTGAAGACGGGCGAAGACGTCGTGGTCGAACAGAGCTACGTGGTCAAGGCCGACATCGGCAAGGCGGGGGCATCGCATGAGCATTGATCGCGTGCCGCGCGCGTCGCACCGCGGAGGACGCTCCCATGCTTGAACGCATCATCGGCGCCTCCATCGCCCATCGCTGGTTGATGATGACCCTCACCGCCGTGCTGGTCGCGGTCGGCATCTGGAGCTTCACCACGCTGCCCATCGACGCCACCCCGGACATCACCAACGTCCAGGTGCAGATCAACACCGCCGCGCCCGGCTACTCGCCGCTGGAGACCGAACAACGCATCACCTACCCGGTGGAAACGGTCATGGCCGGGCTGCCGCGCATGGAGCAGGCGCGGTCGCTGTCGCGTTACGGGCTGTCGCAGGTCACCGTGGTGTTCGAGGACGGTACCGACATCTACTTCGCCCGCCAGCAGGTGGCCGAACGCCTGCAGCAGGTGAAATCGCAGATTCCCGACGGCCTGGACCCGCAGCTGGGCCCGATCTCCACCGGCCTGGGCGAGATCTTCATGTACACCATCGACGCCGATCCAAAGGCACGCAAGCCCGATGGCACGCCGTACACCGCCACCGACCTGCGCACCCTGCAGGACTGGGTGATCCGGCCGCAGCTGCGCAATGTGCCCGGTGTTACCGAGGTCAACACGATCGGCGGCTTCCAGCGCCAGGTGCATATCACCCCGGACCCGGCGCGGCTGCGTGCGCTCGGCTTCACCCTGGAAGACGTCGCGCAGGCGGTGGAAGCCAACAACCAGAACGTCGGCGCCGGCTACATCGAGCGCAACGGCCAGCAGTTCCTGGTGCGCATTCCCGGCCAGGTGGCCAACCTGGAGGAGATCGGCAACATCGTGCTGGCCCGTCGCGAAGGCGTGCCGATCCACGTGCATGATGTGGCCGAGGTCAAGGATGGGCCGGAACTGCGCAGCGGTGCGGCCACCCAGAACGGCCACGAGGTGGTGATGGGCACGGTGGTGATGCTGATCGGCGCCAACAGCCGCGATGTCGCCCAGGCCGCGGCGGCGCGGCTGCAGCAGGCGCAGGCGAGCCTGCCCGCGGGCGTCACCGTCACCGCCAGCTACGACCGCACCGCGCTGGTGGACCGCACCATCGAGACCGTGGCCAGGAACCTGGTCGAAGGTGCGCTGCTGGTGATCGTGGTGCTGTTCCTGCTGCTCGGCAATTTCCGCGCCGCGCTGATCACCGCGGCGGTGATTCCGCTGGCGATGCTGTTCACGTTGACCGGCATGGCCCGCGGCGGCGTGTCGGCCAACCTGATGAGCCTGGGCGCGCTCGACTTCGGCCTGATCGTCGATGGCGCGGTGATCATCATCGAGAACTGCCTGCGTCGCTTCGGCGAACGCCAGCACGCCCTCGGCCGTGACATGACCCGCGCCGAACGTTTCGCCGAAACCGCCAGCGCCACTGCCGAGGTGATCCGTCCCAGTCTGTTCGGCCTGGGCATCATCACCGCGGTGTACCTGCCGATCTTCGCGTTGTCCGGCGTGGAAGGAAAAATGTTCCATCCCATGGCGATCACCGTGGTGCTGGCACTGACCGGTGCGATGGTGCTGGCGCTGACCTTCGTCCCGGCGGCGATCGCGCTGTTCCTCGGCGGGCACGTGCAGGAGAAGGAAAACCGCGTGATGGCTTGGGTGCGCCGGCGCTATGAACCGCTGCTGGCGTTCTCGCTGCGTCGCGGCCGCTGGATGGTGGCCGGTGCACTGGTGCTGGTGGTGGGCTGCGGCCTGCTGGCCACCCGGCTGGGCAGCGAATTCGTGCCCAACCTGGATGAGGGCGATGTCGCCATGCACGCCATGCGCATCCCCGGCACCAGCCTGACCCAGTCGATCCAGATGCAGAAGCAGATCGAAAACCGGCTGATGCAGTTCGCCGAAGTGGACAAGGTGTTCTCCAAGATCGGCACGCCCGAGGTAGCCTCCGACCCGATGCCGCCGTCGGTGGCCGATACCTTCATCATGATGAAACCGCGCAAGGACTGGCCGGACCCGCGCAAGTCGCGCGCGGCATTGCTGGGCGAACTGGAAGAAGCCGTGGAGCAGTTGCCGGGCAACAACTACGAGTTCACCCAGCCCATCCAGATGCGTACCAACGAGCTGATCTCCGGTGTGCGGGCGGACGTGGCGGTGATGCTGTTCGGCGATGACCTGGACACGCTGCTGGCGGTGGGCCAGCGCATTGCGGCGGTGGCGGGCAAGGTGCCCGGTGCGGCCGATGTGCGGCTGGAGGAAACCAGCGGCCTGCCGCTGCTCACCGTCACCCCCAACCGGGCCGCGCTGGCCGGCTACGGGCTCAACCCGGGCCAGGTGCAGTCGACCGTGGCCACTGCCGTCGGTGGCCAAGTGGCGGGACAGTTGTTCGAAGGCGACCGTCGCTTCGACATCGTCGTGCGCCTGCCCGAAGCGTTACGCCAGGACCCGGCCGCGCTGGCCGACCTGCCGGTATCGCTGGAGACCGCGCTGGCCGGCGACGCCGACGAATCCAGCCGCAGCGGCAGCTGGAGCAGCGGCAGTGCGCGTACCGTCCCGTTGCGCGAGCTGGCCACGCTGGGCAACAGCGAAGGGCCGAACCAGATCAACCGCGAGAACGGCAAGCGTCGCATCGTGGTCACCGCCAACGTGCGCGACCGAGACCTGGGCGGTTTCGTCACCGAGCTGCAGCAGACCATCGGCCGCGACGTGCAGGTGCCCAACGGCTACTGGATCGAATACGGCGGCAGTTTCGAGCAGCTGATCTCGGCCAGCCAACGCCTGGCAATCGTGGTGCCGCTGACCCTGATCATCATCTTCGCGCTGCTGTTCTGGGCCTTTGGTTCGGTCAAGGATGCCGCGATCGTGTTCAGCGGCGTACCGCTGGCACTGACCGGCGGCGTGCTTGCACTGGCCGCACGCGGGATCCCGCTGTCGATCTCCGCGGGCGTCGGTTTCATCGCGCTCTCCGGCGTGGCGGTGCTCAACGGCCTGGTGATGATCAGCTTCGTGCGCAGCCTGCGCGATAGCGGATTGCCGCTGGCCGACGCAGTGCGCGACGGCGCGCTCGGCCGCCTGCGTCCGGTGCTGATGACCGCACTGGTGGCCTCGCTGGGCTTCGTGCCGATGGCCTTCAACGTCGGCGCCGGCTCGGAGGTGCAGCGTCCGTTGGCCACGGTGGTGATCGGCGGCATCGTGTCGTCCACGTTGCTGACGTTGCTGGTGCTGCCGGTGTTGTACCGGTGGTTGCATCGGAAGGAAGAGGCTGGACCGGCCTGAATCGAACGGCGGCACGCCTTGCCGCGTGCCGCCATGCCGACGCCAAAGGCGGCGTCACCAATGCGACGGCTTGTCGATGGGCTTTTTCCCGGTCTGGATGCGATCTGGCAGCTGGCATGCTGCCAGTTCCTCGTCGCGAATGTGGCTCCGCGCCCAGTGCGCCTTCGCCGATAGTGATGACATCATGTTCCGGTGGGAGACCGCGCCGTCCTCTGGAGGACGTCGTGGCGTAATCACTCCAAGCCGGATGTGGGGAAAATCTGCTTTGATCGCACGAAGCATGGGTTCCACATCGCTTGTGTGTCCCCCATCGTTTTCTGGAAGCGGGCGCCATGTCGGGCCTCGTGCCCGCGCAGGAAGCAGTCCTGGGCGATGGTCGATGCATTGCCATGCGTCGAGAACCGGGCCAGGCAGAACGCGCTGAACTACCTGACCAACGTCACCTGGGACTCAGGATCCTGTTCGTGGAGCAAGCGGTGGAACAGCGCCACCCTGTCGATCCACTTATAGCGCGTTCCCCGGATACGGCCGTAGTAGAAGTTGTAGCCATCCATGTAGACGGCGGTTGCGTTGATCATGCACACGTTCCTTCGGGCATGAAAAAACCGCCTTGCGGCGGTTTTTTCGTCCCAAGCCGTTTAGCCAACTGAATGACGACGGCGAGGGCGGGGGCGTGCATCCATTACGGCAGCCCCTGCCGGGGAGGTCAAATGACCGGGTCACACTCTTTCATGGCAGTTCAACCTTGTTGTCGAGTCGGTATTCCCACCAACTGCCGGTCGATCAGATCGACTGCGTTGGCCACGCCGTTTTCGCTTTCCATCCCCCTGCCAAGTGCAGCCGCCCGCTCACGGGTCCCGGCGCGTTCGACGAAACCAATCGCATTTGCCAGGGTGTCGTGATCCAGCCGCTTCGGCGACAACGCTGCCGGTGCTACCCCCAACTGCTGCAACCGATCCGCCCAGAAGAACTGGTCGGCGGCGAACGGCATCACCAGCGAGGGCACGCCGGCGCGGCAGGCCGAGTGCGTGGTGCCGCTGCCGCCGTGGTGGATCACCAGCGCACAGCGCGGGAACAGAGCCTCGTGCGGGGTGGGGCCGACCACGAACACCTGCGGCGGCAGAGTGCCGCTGGGCACTCCGGCCCAGCCGGGAAACAGCAGCACCCGGCGCGGTGCCAGCGCCTGCAGCAGGGCGGGCAGCACATGGTCGCGGTCGAAGCCGGTCATGCTGCCAAAGCCGAGGTACACCGGCGCCGGTCCGGCGTCGAGGAAGGCCTGCAGGTCCGCCGGCGGTTGCCAGGCCAGGTCCGGGGCGCGCCATTGCCCGCAGATGCGGTGGTCGGCGGGCCAGTCCGCGGGCGGCGGCAGCAGGCTGGGCGAGATGCCGTACAGCATCGGCAGGTCGCGCCAGAGCGTGCGTCGCGGCGGCATGCCCAGCGCGCGTCGGGCGCGGTTGATCGGCCCGCGGAACGTCCGCCAGACCGCCTGGTTGACCAGCGTGTAGCTGAGCCGGTTGAGCGCGCCGGGCAGGCGTAGCCGTGGCAGGAACGGGGACAGGAACGCGCGCGTGGGGGTGAGCGGGATCATGCCGGTGCCGATCACCGGCAGGCCGTGGCGTTCGGCCACGGACATGCCCACGAACGCGGCGAGCCCGCCGGTCAGCACCGCATCGCAGCCGGCGGCCGCCGCGTCGGCCTGGCGCATCCACGCCGGCACGTGCTGGCGGGCCATCCGTGCCAGCCCGCGCGAGGCGGCCAGGGTGTCGTTGCCGCGCGATACCAGCGCCACCACCTCGTCATGGATGTCCCCTTCCAACGCCGCGTGCGGCACCCCCAGGTCGCGCGCGCTGCCGAGGGTGTCGCCTTCGGCCAGCAGCAGCACTTCGTGGCCGGCGGCGATCAGGCCATGGCACAGCATCACCAGGGGGCGGGTGTCGCCTTCGGTGCCATAGGTCAGGGCGAGCAGCCGCATGGGTGGGGTCCGGGTGGGGGAGGGCCAGTATTGCCGCCCCGGTGCAGCGGCGGCGCGAACAGGCGGGCCGGGCGCGCCCTGTGGACAACTTGCGCAGGCCCTTGGGCTGCGGCATAATGCGCGGCTCGCTGTGTCCAGAAACCTTTGGATCGGTGGCCGGGAACACGTCATCCGGCCTGCCCTCGACAGCGTAACCCTTTGATTCTCATGACGTGTGGCGGGAAACCGCCGAGGCCGCCGTCGCCCGGGCTATGGGCTGACAATTACTTTCATCGAGGTGCGCAATGTCCCGCGTATGCCAAGTTTCCGGCAAGCGAGTGCAGACGGGTAACAACGTCTCGCACGCCAACAACAAGACCCGTCGTCGTTTCCTGCCCAACCTGCACGAGCGCCGCTTCTGGGTTGCCAGCGAAAACCGCTGGGTCAAGCTTCGTGTTTCCGCGCATGCCCTGCGCACCATCGACAAGAACGGTATCGATTCCGTTCTGGCTGAGCTGCGTGCGCGCGGCGAAAAGGTCTGAGGAGTAAATAATCATGGCAGGCAAGCGCGACAAGATCCGTCTGATTTCGACGGCCAACACTGGCCACTTCTACACGACGGACAAGAACAAGAAGAACACCCCCGGGAAGATGGAATTCCTGAAGTACGATCCGGTCGTGCGCAAGCACGTCCTGTACAAGGAAGGCAAGATCAAGTAATCCGCAAGGATGCTTGAGCTTCCCCGAAAAAGACCCGCCCTCGTGGCGGGTTTTTTTTTGGTTCTTCTCTCGTCTGCGTGGTGAAAACCAAGCGCGCTGCGAACCTTTTCATGCGCGGTCGTCGGTGGGCCGGGCGCTGGGCCCCCATGCCCTTTCCGGCGAATGTCCCCCGGCCGCGATGCGGCCTCCTCCTTTATTTCGCCTCCAAGGGCATGGGGGCCCAGCGCCCGACCCACCGACCAGCGCCCGACCCACCGACCA